>JAQGNK010000184.1 GCA_028291905.1 Polaromonas sp. | reverse complement strand
TGAATTAATAGCTGTTGGCGCAGGCGCTGCATGCGCCAGCGGCCTGTTTGATGCTAAAAAGCTGTTTGCTGGCCAGAACCAATGCGCGTCAGGTCAGCGCGCCGCGCGCATCCACGCTGATGAGCCGGTCCACCGTGCCGTGGCGCAGCCCGCCTTTCACGCCGATCATGACATCGTGGAGGTTGACGGTCGGGTCGCAGTGGCCGGGCACCAGCCACAGCATCTGGCCCAGCCCGGGCAGGCGGGTGCTGCCGGCGGCGCAGCGCAGGATGCCGTGCTCGTCCCCGCCGTTGAAATAGTCCAGCTCGCTCTGGGCGCCAAAGAAATGCACTTTCGGCATGCCCGAGTCGATGGCGTGGCTCTTGTGGCCGGCGTCGCAGACCACATGGTCGCTGTGAACGCTGATGACCTGCGTTTTCACGTACAGCGCCTGCTCGAACTGCGGCTGCGCCGGATCGCGCTCGTTTTGCGCATAGTCGGCATCCATGAACATGAAGGAGCCGGCCTGCAGCTCGCCATAGACGCCGCTGGCGGCCTCCAGCACCATCGAGCCGGTGCCCGAGCCGGTCACCAGCCCGGCCTGTATGCCTTTGGATTCAATGAACTGGCGGGTCATCACCACCGCATCGACCGCGCTGGCAATCGCCACGCGCCGCTCCTGGGCGCTGCGGATGTGCTGGGCCTTGCCGTGGTAGGCCTGCAGGCCGGCAAAGCGCAAGGCCGGATGCTTGCGGATTTCCAGCGCCAGCATCACCGCCGCCACGCCGCTGTCGACGCCGCAGCGCGCCTGGCCGATGTCGATTTCGACAAACACGTCAATCACCGTCGGCGCGCTGCTCATGCCGTTGTTGCGGGCCGTGGTGCGGGCCTCGGTCATGGCTTCGGCCAGGCGGGTCACGCCCTCCAGGCTGTCCACCGCGATGGCGATCTGCCCGCCGTGCGGCGCCACCGCCTGCGTCAGCATGGCCACGCGGGCCAGCTTGGACTTGGCGATGACCTGGTTGCTGATGTAGATGTTGTGGATGCCGCCGGCCACCATGATCTCGGCCTCGGCGGTTTTCTGCACGCAGATGCCGATGGCGCCGGCCCTGATCTGCATCTTGGCCAGCAGCACGCTCTTGTGCATCTTGGCATGGGGTCGCCAGCGGATATGGTGCTTCTTGGCGAATTCAGACATCCGGCCCAGGTTGCGCTTCATGGCGTCCAGATCGATGACCAGGGCCGGGGTATCGATGTCGTGGACGGGTTTGCCGACCAGCTGGGCGTGGGGAGAGGTTGAAGTGTTCATCAAGGACTTGTGGCAATCGTTGTTTGTTATTGTCAGGCGTTGGTGGCCGGGCGAAGGCGTCCGGCAGGCAGCCCATCGTCCAGCGATTCGCCCTCGAGGTGCTGGGTGTCGGCCCAGCCGACCAGGCTGAAGCCCTGCGGTGTCCAGAGCAGCCGGTTGATCGCGGCATTGCCCAGCGTCCAGGTGCGCGGCGCCTGGATCGGCAGGCGCGTCGCGGCGCGGTAGAGCACATCCATCACGCCGCCGTGGCCCACCAGGGCAATCAGCTCGCCCGGATGGCGCGCCGCCAGCCGGCCGGCCGCCTCCAGCACGCGCTGGTTCAACGCCACCAGGGATTCGCCGCCGGCCGGCGCGAATTCAGGGTCGCGCTTGCGCCAGCGCAGCGATTGCTCGGGCAAAAGCGCTTCGATCTCGGCAAAGGTCCTGCCCTCGAAATCGCCAAATCCACGTTCGCGCAGGCCGGGCTCGGGGGTGACCTGCAGCGCATGCGCCAGCCCCAGGTATTCGGCCGTCTCCCAGGCCCGCGTCAGGTCGCTGGCATACACGGCGGCGATGGGTTCCTCCTTCAGCGCCTGCGCCATGCGCGCCGCCTGCTGGCGGCCGGTGGCATTCAGGGGAATGTCAAGACGGCCCTGGATTCGGGTGTCCACGTTCCAGGTGGTTTCGCCATGGCGGATGGCAATGATGCGGGTCGGTTCAATCATTTGGCGCTAGTTTACGTTCCGTTACCGGTCAGGTTCGCCATTTTGGCGTAAAGATGTTGCGTGTTGCGCATATATGGACAGGCCGGCGGTTTCCTGGTCCGGCCCGGTGAAAGCGAAACCGGTTCTGGCAAGCGCGTTGCAATCCGGCGGCAGGGCATCGCACCGGCCACGGATTCAGCGTGGAATCTCGACATTGATCCGGCGCGTTCCCGGAGGCGGTTGCGGAAAGCCGCGCAAGGCGGCGTCCAGCATGGCCGACAGCGCTGCCTGCGTCTCAGGCTGCACATCGTCGCTCACGCTGCGGGTTTCATAGACCACCTGACTGGTCGTCAGGTCGCGTACCAGCAGCATCAGCTCGCGCCGGTAGTAGGGCGGCTCTGAAAATCCCAGCGGAAACGACATGCCGAAGGCCGCGCCCCGGTTGCCGCCGCCCAGGAACATGCCGGGCCGGCCAAAGCCGAAGCCGCTGTAGCCGAAATCGTCATACGGCCAGCGCTCGATCGCCAGCGTGCTGACCCGCACCTGCACGCTGTAGCGCGGCGCGGCCGGGTCCAGCGCCATGCCGACCTTGGCCAGCGCGGTGCGCGCCAGCCCTTCGATCTGGTCCTGCCGCCCGACCGCAGCCTGCTGCGAAGGCAGGCGCTCGAAGCGGTACGGCGTGCCCGGCCCCGGCGGCGCGCTGCTCCAGCTGTAAAACGCGGTGACATCGTTCTGAACCAGGCGCAGGCCAGAACAACCCGTCATGAAAAACGCCAAAAATGCTATTGAAAATAGAGCTGCAAGCACACGTTTCATAGGGCCTCCTGCGGCAAAGGGCGCACTAAAAGCAATTACTCGGATGTCATCCGGCTGATGCCGATGACCGGCCGGCCAGCGGCCAGCGGCGGCGCTGCGAATTCCTCGGCATCAAAGGCCTTGTCGCCGTCCGGGTCGGCGACGCCAGTGGTCTTGAGGCCCTTGAAATCATGGCGCTTGCTGTCCATCAGGTGCGACGGCACGATATTTTGCAGGGCGGCGAACATGTTTTCAATCCGGCCGGGGTACTGTTTCTGCCAGTCGCGCAGCATGTTGCCGACCTGCGTGCGCTGCCGGTTTTCCTGGCTGCCGCACAACGTGCAGGGAATGATCGGGAAGTTCTGCACCTGCGCCCAGCGCGTCAGGTCTTTCTCGGTGACGTAGGCCATCGGCCGGATGACGATGTTCTTGCCGTCGTCGCTGACCAGTTTCGGCGGCATGCCCTTGAGCTTGGCGGCGAAGAACATGTTCAAAAAGAACGTCTGCAGCATGTCGTCGCGGTGGTGGCCGAGCGCGACCTTCGTTGCCCCCAGCTCGCCCGCCACCCGGTACAAAATGCCGCGCCGCAGCCGCGAGCACAGCGAGCACAGGGTCTTGCCCTCTGGAATAACACGCGTGACGATGCTGTAGGTGTCCTGGTTCTCGATGTGAAACGGCACGCCCAGCTTGGTCAGGTAGTCGGGCAGCACCTGCTCCGGAAAGCCGGGCTGCTTCTGGTCAAGGTTGACGGCGATCAGCTCGAACTTGATCGGCGCGCGCTTTTGCAGCTTGAGCAGAATGTCCAGCATGGCGTAGCTGTCCTTGCCGCCCGAGACGCAGACCATCACCTTGTCGCCTTCTTCGATCATGTTGAAATCGACAATCGCCCGCCCGACCTCGCGGCACAGGCGCTTTTCCAGCTTGTGGTCCTCGCGCTCGATCTTCATCGAGTTCTGCACCCGCGCTGACGTTTCCAGCTGCTGGTCTGCCCAGGTTGGGCTCAGGTTGCTCATGTCGCCCATGCCGCTCACCACTGTCCTGTCTCGACGCGAATGGCTACTTCGCAGTCGGCAAAAATTTCAAGCTTGGCGATTTTCACCCGCACGCCCAGCACGCCGGGCAGCAGCATCAGCCGCTGCGCCAGCTTGCCGATCAGGCTCTCCAGCAGGTTGGCATGCTCGGCGGTGCATTCGGTGATGATGATCTGGCGCACCTTGCGGTAGTCGAGCACCTGGCGGATGTCATCGTCCTCGGGCAGCAGCAGCTGGGTGCCCAGGTTCAGCTCGGCATCAACCTGGATCGGCTGCGGCGCGTTTTTTTCATGGTCCAGAATGCCCAGGTTGGCGTCGAAACGCAAACCGGTCAGGTGCAGGATTCGGGTTCCCCGAGTGTTGAGCATGGTGACAGTCTTAGGTTGGTGAGGTGTGGCGTCTGTCAGCGATAGCCGACTCTTGCGTAAGCGCTCAAGTGCGCCTACATCAGCGAAAAATCCCGTTCGAAGCGCATCAGGTGCTGGCCGCCATCGACCAGTAGCGTGGTGCCGGTGAGGGAGGAATTCTCCAGCGCGAACTTCACCGCGCCCGCCACGTCGGCCGGCGTGGACGAGCGGCCCAGCGGCGACAGCCGGTGGCGCGCCTGAAATTCGGCCTCGCTCAGCAGGTGGCTCGTCAGCGTCAGGCCGGGCGCCACGCCCACCACCCGCACCTGCGGCGCCAGCGCCATCGCCAGCATCGTGCCGGCGGCCTCCAGCGCGGCCTTGGACAGGGTGTAGCTGAAAAAATCAGGGTTCTGGTTCCACAGCTTCTGGTCCAGCAGGTTGACGACGGCGCAGCGGCCGGCGTGGGCCGGTTCGGCGCCAGCGTCCGCGGCGGCGGCAACGCGCGCCGTGACGTGGGCGTGCAGCGCCTGCGCCAGCAGGATCGCCGCGCCGGTGTTGCTGCGCAGGTGCTTGTCCATCGCAGCGAAGCCAAAGCTGGCAGCGCTGTCGTGCTCGAAGGTCGAGGCGCTGTTGACCACCGCATCGATGCGGCCAAAATGGGCAATCACGCGCGGCAGCAGGCCGCGCACAGCGGCTTCATCCGCCAGATCGGCATCAAAAGCGGCTGAAGCGCAGGAAAGCTCTGCGCAGTCAGCTACTGTTTTAATAGCATCATCGCGGGAATGGCGGTAATGCACCGCCACCTGCCAGCCGCCTGCCGCCAGCGCCAGCGCGATGTCGCGGCCCAGCCGCCTGGCGGCGCCGGTCACGAGAACCACGGGTGGGGGCAGGGAAGGGGACATCGGGATTGTTGGCGTAGGGGCGTGGTGCAAGGGAGGGACGTGGCGAAACCGTCATAAGGAATCGCTGACAATCAGGTTTGATGACAAACATGACGAATCCTTCTATTTTAACGACCGCTCTGCAGGCCAGGATCATCAAGGCCATTGACGAGGCCGGCGGCTGGATCGGTTTTGACGATTTCATGGCGCTGGCGCTGTATGCGCCGGGCCTGGGCTACTACGCCCGCGAGTCGCGCAAGTTCGGCCTGATGCCCGATGAATCGGGCCGGCTGAACGGCGGCGGCAGCGATTTCGTCACCGCGCCCGAGCTGTCGCCGCATTTTGGCCGGGCGCTGGCGCGGCAGGTTTCCCAGGCGCTGCAGGCCACCGGCACCGCCGAGGTCTGGGAATTCGGCGCCGGCTCGGGTGCGCTGGCGCTGCAGGTGCTGGGTGCGCTGGGGAGCCAGGTGGAGCGCTACACGATTGTCGATCTGTCGGGCAGCCTGCAGGCGCGCCAGCGCGAGCGGCTGGCCAGCCATGCCGGCAAGGTGCGCTGGCTCGGCGAGCTGCCGGCCCGAATGCGCGGCGTGGTGCTGGGCAACGAGGTGCTTGATGCGATGCCGGTCAAGCTGCTGGCGCGCGTGGAGGGGGCCTGGCAGGAGCGCGGCGTGGCGCTGCATCAGGGCCGCTTCGCCCACGCCGACCGGCCGACCAATCTGAGGCCGCCGCTGGAGGTGCCCGGCGCGCAGGACTACCTGACCGAAATCCACCTCCAGGCCGAAGGCTTCATCCGCACCCTGGCCGACCGGCTGGAGGCCGGCGCTATTTTTCTGGTCGACTACGGCTTTCCCGAGCACGAGTACTACCACCCGCAGCGCGGCATGGGCACGGTGATGTGCCACCGCGCCCACCGGGTCGATGCCGACGCGCTGGCCGACGTGGGCGACAAGGACATCACCGCCCATGTCAACTTTACCGGCGTGGCGCTGGCCGGGCAGGAAGCGGGCCTGCAGGTGCTGGGCTACGCCAGCCAGGGCCGCTTTTTGCTGAACTGCGGCCTGCTCGACGGCCTGGATGACGGTGTGGACAGCGCCAGCCTGGCCAGCCGGGCCATGGTGCAAAAGCTGGTGAACGAGCATGAGATGGGCGAGCTGTTCAAGGTGATCGGCTTTGCCGTCGGCTCCCCGCAACACCCCTACGACGGCTGGCAGGCGCTGGGTTTCGCGCACGGCGACCGCAGCCACACGCTCTAGTGTGTGCGTGGCCAGGGCATAGACTGCACCCATGATTCGCTGGATGATCGTTATTTTCCTGGCCCTGATGTTCATCGGCTGGCTGACGCCGCTCCTGAACAAGCTGGGATTCGGCAAGCTGCCCGGCGACTTGCGCTTTCGGCTGTTTGGCCGCGACTGGTATGTCCCGCTGACCACCACCATCCTCCTGAGCCTGGTGGCCAGCCTGATCTCGCAGCTGGTCTGATGCCTGGCGCGCAAAGCGGCCTGCCGCCAAACAGTTAGCATGCGAGCTTGAAAAACAAGCGGCGCTTTTTATGAAAACCACATCACGCACGGAAACGGTTGAAACCACCGAGCGGCCCTGGGGCTGGTATGAAACCGTGTCCGAGGTCGCCGGCAACAAGGTCAAGCGCATCCGCGTGCATCCGGGCCAGCAGCTCAGCCTGCAAAAACACCATCACCGCGCCGAGCACTGGCTGGTGGTGCAGGGCGTGGCCCGCGTCACGCTGGACGAGCGCGAGTTCGACCTCTCGCCCGGCCAGGCCTGCGACATCGCGGTCGGCCAGGTGCACCGGCTGGCCAACCGGGGCAGCGGCCCGGTAGAGATCATCGAGGTGCAGATGGGCCCCTATCTGGGCGAGGACGATATCGTGAGGCTTGAGGATGACTATGGACGCATTGCGGGTTGATTTTTCGCTGCTCCCGGGGGCAGCGCCGGTGGCCTGCGTGGACATTGGGGGCACCAAGGTGGCCGTCAGTGTCTTTGACGAGCGCGGTGGACGGGGCCGGGTGGCCGAGCCCACCATCAAGCAGGGCTCGCCCGATGCCCTGAGCCGCCAGGTGCTCGCTCTTGTCGAGCGCAGCTGCGCCGAGGCCGGCATTTCCCCTGGCAGCTTGGCCGCCGTGGGCGTCTCGTCCTGCGGACCGTTTGCAATAAAGGGCGGCATGGTGGAGGTGGTGGCGCCCAACATCTGCGGCGGCCTGGCCGGCCACGCACGCGGCCTGCCCAACGACTGGGTCAGCCTGCCGCTGGAGGCGCCCTTGCGCCAGGCCTTCGCCAGGGTGCGCATTGAAAACGACGGCATTGCCGCGCTGGAGGCCGAGCGCCGCTGGGGCGCGCTGCAGGGCGTGGACAACTGCGCCTACCTGACCTGGAGCACCGGTGTCGGCGTCGGCCTGTGCGTCGATGGGCGGGTGCTCAGAGGCAAAAACGGCAATGCCGGCCATGCCGGCCACATGTTCGTCAGCGACAACAGCGACGCCCTGTGCGGCTGCGGCAACGTCGGCGACCTGGAGGCTTTGGTGGCCGGCAACGCGCTGCCCCGCCGGTTTTCCGCCTATCCCGATGCAGCTAGCATTTTGATAGCTGCCAGCGCAGGCGATGCAAGCGCTGCGGCCATTATTGATGAATTGTGCCGGATCATGGGCCGGGCGCTGTACAACCTGGTCGTGACGCTGGACCTGGAGCGCATCAGCCTGGGCGGCAGCGTGTTCTGGCATCACCGCGACTATCTGCTGCCGCGCCTGCGCGCCCAGCTCAGCGGCAAGATGGCCGCGCTGACCGATGGCTGCGAGCTGGTGCCCGCCGGCCTGAAGGACCAGGTGGGCGACTACGCGGCGCTGGCGCTGGTAGCCTGAGCCGGCTCAGTCGGGGCTGCAGGCCGCCAGGGCCTCCAAAAAAGAGCTGCGCCACCAGTGGATATCCTGGCTGCGGATGCGTTCGAGCAGCTTCTGGTGCCGGCGCTGGCGCTCGACCAGCGGCATCTGCAGCGCCAGCTGGATGCTTTCAGCGGTGCCGTGGGTGTCGTAGGGGTTGACCAGGATGGCTTCCTTCAATTGCTCGGCGGCGCCGGCAAAGCGCGACAGCACCAGCACGCCGGGGTCGGCCGGGTCTTGCGCGGCAATGAACTCCTTGGCCACCAGGTTCATGCCGTCGCGCAGCGGCGTCACCAGCGCCACCGCCGCCACCCGGTACAGCCCCGGCAGGCGCTTGCGGGCCACATTGCGGTGGATGTAGCGCACCGGCATCCAGTCCAGCCCGCCAAAGTCGCCGTTGATCGAGCCGCACAGGCTCTCCAGCTCCTGGCGCAGGCCGGCGTAGGTGTCCAGCGCCTCCCGGCTGGGCGAGGCGATCTGGATCAGGGTGGCGCTCCTGATGTTTTCAGGGTAGTTCTTCAGCAGCTCCCGAAAAGCCTTGAGGCGCTGCGGCAGGCCTTTTGAATAGTCCAGCCGCTCCACGCCCAGCAGCAGGCGGCGGCGCGAATACTCCTTTTTCATGTGCTGGTACATGTCCTGCGCGTCCTTGCCATGCGTCAGGGCGGCGAACTCGTCCACGTCGATGCCGATGGGAAAGGCCTGCGCCTGCACCTTGCGCCCGAAGGCGCGGAACTGATGGGTGTCCAGGGTTTCGGCGCCGGCCTCCTGGCCGACATAGCGCGCGAAATGGTCCACATCGGCCTGGCTCTGAAAGCCCACCAGGTCATAGGCAAAAAGCGAGCGGATCAGCCATTCATGCTGCGGCACGGCAGCCAGGATCAGCGGCGGCGGCAGCGGGATATGAAGGAAAAACCCGATGCGGTTCTTGCAGCCCATGGCGCGCAGCTCGGCGGCCATCGGGATCAGGTGGTAGTCATGCACCCAGATGATGTCGTCGGGCAAGAGCAGCGGCAGCAGCTTGCGCGCCAGCAGCTGGTTGACGCGCCGGTAGCCGCCGATGTAGCCGGCGTCGAAGTCGGCCAGGTCGAGCCGGTAATGAAACACCGGCCAGAGCACGCCGTTGCTGTAGCCCAGGTAGTAGCTGTCATGGTCTTCCTTGCACAAGTCCACCGTGACCAGCGTGACGTTGCCGGCATGCTGGGTGTGGACTTCGCCCTCGCCCGGCGTGCCGCCCTCGACCACGGTGCCGCTCCAGCCGAACCACAGGCCGCCGCTGGCCGACAGCGCATCGCCCAGCGCCACCGCCAGCCCGCCCGCCGCCGATTTGCGCGGGTCGGCGACCCGGTTGGACACAACAACGAATCTAGCCATGGCTTATTTCCCTCTGCCGGTGATGGAATTGAAAGAAGCGCGGCGGCGCAACGGCCTCGTCGGAGGGTGGCAAACCACACGCAGCGGTGAAGCAGGGCCGGGCCCTTCCCCGCCCTTGCAAGCACCGGCCGCGGAACTGGCTTTGCCAGGCCGCAAGCGGGACGGCCCCCTCGGGGGGCAGCGGACCACACGAAGTGGGGCCCGTGGGGGCAGTATCTTCCCTAGCCGGGGCCACGGTACCGGCTTTGCCGGGCCGTAGGCGCAGCGCCCCCTCGGGGAGCAGCGAACCACACGAAGTGGGGCGCGTGGGGGCAGTATCTTCCCCAGCCGGGGCCGCGGAACCGGCTTTGCCGGGCCGTAGGCGCAGCGCCCCCTCGGGGGGCAGCGGACCACACGAGGTGGGGCGCGTGGGGGCAGTATCTTCCCCAGCCGGGGCCACGGAACCGGCTTTGCCGGGCCGTAGGCGCAGCGCCCTCTCGGGGGGCAGCGAACCACACGAAGTGGGGAGCGTGGGGGCCATATTCACACCTGGGAATCCCAGGGCGCCGACAGGCGCATCGCGGCGTTGATGATGCCGACCATCGAATAGGTCTGCGGAAAGTTGCCCCACATCTCGCCGGTCACCGGATGTGTGTCCTCCGACAGCAGGCCGACATGGTTCCGGGCCGCCAGCATGGTCTCGAAAATCTCGCGCGCCTGCTCCTTGCGGCCGATGCGCGCCAGCGCGTCGATGCGCCAGAAGGTGCAGATGTTGAAGGCGGTCTCGGGCTTGCCGAAGTCGTCGGGCGCCTCGTAGCGGCGCATGTAGGGGCCGTCGCAGAGGTATTTCTCCAGCGCATCGACGGTGGCGATAAAGCGCGGGTCTTTCGGCTCGATGAAGCCGACCTCGATCATCAGGAGCACGCTGGCGTCGAGGTCGCGGCCGCCGAAGCTCTCGGCGAAGGCCTGGCGCTCGTCGCTCCAGGACTCGCGCAAAATCCGCTCGCGCATGATGCGCGCATGGCCGTGCCAGTACTCGGCGCGCTCGGGCTGCTTCAGGGTGACGGCAATCTTGCCCAGCCGGTCGCAGGCGGCCCAGCACATCAGCGCCGACGAGGTGTGCACCCTGGCGCGGGTGCGCAGCTCCCACATGCCGGCGTCGGGCTGGTCGTAGCAGCGCACCGCCTGCTCGCCGACCGCCTCCAGCTTCAGGAACTCGGCCGCGCCGCCCCGGTGCAGCAGCCGGTGGTCGTGAAACGCCTGGGCCGCGCCCAGCACCACGTTGCCATACACATCGTGCTGGAAATGCTCCTGCGCCTGGTTGCCGACCCGCACCGGCCCCATGTCCCGGTAGCCGCCCAGGTGCCCGTGGACCGCCTCGGGCAGCTCCAGCTCCAGGCCAATGCCGAACAGCGGCTGGATGTGGCCGCCGTCAGCCTGCACCACCACATTGCTGAGCCAGCGCAGGTAGTCCTCCATGGTGCCAACCTCCGACAGGCTGTTGAGCGCCCGGATCACGAAGAAGGCGTCGCGCAGCCAGCAAAAGCGGTAGTCCCAGGTGCGCCCGCTGTGGGGGGCTTCGGGAATGCTGGTGGTCATGGCCGCGACAATCGCGCCGGTGTCCTCAAACAGTGAGAGCTTGAGGGTGATGGCGGCGCGGATCACCGCGTCCTGCCACTCCAGCGGAAGATGCAGCCGCTGGCTCCAGCGCCGCCAGTAGCTCACGGTTTCCTGCTCGAACAGGCGGGCGGTGTCGGCAATGCCGTCCATCAGCGACTCGTCGGCGCCGAGCATGAAGTTGTGCTCGCGGGTCAGCACGAAAGGCTGGCGGGCCAGCAGGTGCGACAGCGGCGCGTCGGTGTTCAGCCGCAGCGTCAGCGCATCGCCGACATAGCGCAGGTGGTTGCTGCCCTGGGTCACCACCGGCTTGGCGCGGCCCCAGTCATAGCGCACATCGAGCGACACCCGGATGCGCGGCGCGCCGTGCAGCGGGCGCACCCGGCGCACCAGCGTCATCGGCTTGAAAAACCTCGACTTGCTGTAAAAGCGCGGCGCGAAGTCGGTGATCTCGATGGCCTGGCCGCTGTGGTCGAACAGCTGGGTGCGCAGTACGGCGGTGTTGGGCTCGTACCACTGCTTGGAGTGCGAAAAGTTCTCGATCTCGATGGCGAAGGCGCTGCCCTTGTCGCTGTCGTCGAGCAGCGCGTTGAACACCGGGTCGCCGTCGAAGCGCGGCAGGCAGCACCAGACGATGCGCCCGCGCACATCGACCAGCGCGCTGAAGGCGCAGTTGCCGATAACGCCCATCGACAGCGATGGCGGCGCATGCGGCGCGAAGCCGGGCGAGGGCCTGTCGCTGGCCATGGCGGATGTGTGTGCGGCGAGAGGAGTGAGAGAAGTAAGAGGAGTAAGAGGAGTAAGAGGAGTGAGAGGAGGGGTGGCGGTGCTCATGCTGAAAGCCTTTCGTTGCTGTTGTGAAGTGGCGCTGCGCCGGCTGACTGGAGCCAGCTGGCCAGATCGTCCACGCTGGCGCAGCGCCAGCGCGCCAGCGTCGGCCCCGGCCCGACCTTGATGGCCTGGCCGCCCATGCGCTGCACTTCTTCAAAGCCCGCCTCGTCGGTCACGTCGTCACCGGCAAACAGCGGAATGCGGCCGGCAAACGGCGCTTCCCGCATGAAGGCGGCAATCGCCGTGCCCTTGCTTGCGCCGGCCGGTTTGAGGTCGAGCACGAATTTTCCCTGCATCAGTTCGATGCCGGGGCTGCGCCCGACCGCTTCGCGCATCACCTGAAGGCACAGGCCTTCAAGCTCGGGCGCATGCCGGTAGTGCAGGCTGAGCGCCCGGTTTTTCAGCTCCAGCCGCAGGCCGGGGTGCTGCGCCACCAGGTTCTGGGCCGCCTGGCGCAGCTGCTGCAGATCGAGCAGCGGCGTGCTCAGGAGCTGGCCGTCCGGGGTGCGGCGCTGCGCGCCATGCTCGACGGCGGCGGGCAGGCGCAAAGGGGCCAAAAAATGATCCAGATCGGCCAGCGGCCGGCCCGATACCAGCGCCAGCGCGCCCCCCAGCTGCTGCGACAGGCCGGCCAGGATACCGGTCAGGGCGGGGGGCACATGCACCAGTTCGGGCTGGGCGGCCAATGCGACCAGGGTGCCGTCGAAATCAAGAAAAAGTGCCGTCTGCGGTGTGATGCCGGGGAGTGTTTCAGCGGAAATTTGCATGCGAAAACCATAGCAGAATCCTTCCCGCAAGCTTGTAGTCCAGTTGCGCTTTATGTTTTTGGGAGGGCGCCACGCCCCGCAGGCAACATGCTGAAAGACTCCAAACTGGCCGCTGTAGCGCCCTCAGCATGGCCAAGGAAAACGGCAGCCGTGTGCAGTGGCCGGACGCAAAAAAAGCCGTCCAGCGCACTGGACGGCCTGAAGTCTGACGCCCCTCGCCCGCTTGGGCTGCGAGCGGCAGGGGCCAGACAGTTCCCTTGAAGAACCCTTGAATGCCTAGAAGGTGTGGAGGATGCCCAGATCGAAGGCGTTGCCGTTGGTTTTGGTAGCACCCGACTTGGAGGTGTTGCGGGCTACGTCGGTGAACAGCATCGTGCGCTTGCTCAGGCGGTACCAGTAGCCCAGGCCGACTTTGGACAGGGTGTCGGCCGTGGTGCCGTCAGCCTGGTTCAAGTTCTTGGTGCGGCTGTAGGCGGCCTTCAGATCCCCGGCGCCCAGCGGGACCGACACGCCGAATTCGCCATTGCTGGCCTTGCCGGCGCCGGCGGCAATTTCTGATGACCGGGTGTAGCCGGCATACAGCTTGGCAACGCTCAGGTCGTAGTTGCCCGAAATGGTGGCGGAGTTGCTGGTGTTGGCGCCGTTGCGGACATAGCCCACGCCCATGTCCAGCGGGCCGTTGATGTAGTTGAAGTTGGCGGCGAATGGGCGCCGGACGTAGGCGGTGCCGCTGATGTTGCTGGCTGCGGTTTCCTTGGCGGCGGTGGACACGCCGAAAGACGCGCCGCCGACCTGGGGCGAGAGGTAGTAGATCGAGTTGTTGTGCTTGTCTTCGCCAAGTAACGATTCATTGCCGATGTTCGCCACCGTTTCACCGAAGGGGTCGCCCTTTCCCTTGGCGGCGTCAAACGGATTGGCGCTGCGGCCCAGCTGCACCGTGCCGAAGCCGCCGCGCAGGCCCACAATTGATTTCTCATCGAAAAACGTCGGCTTGGCCTTGCCGGTATCGGCATCAAAGCGGGTTTCAAGGTGGAAAAACGCTTCCAGGCCGCCGCCCAGCTCTTCCGAGCCCTTGAAGCCAAAGCCATTGCCGAAACCGGTGGTGTCAATCCCGGTGGAGCTGCCGGTTGACTTGGTCAGTGCCAGTGAAACCAGGCCGAACAGTGTCACAGTCGATTGCGCCATCGCCGAGCCGGAGGAAATGCACAGTACGGCGCCTGCAATGGCGCCGGCCAAAAATTTCAACTTCATTTTTTTCATAGTCTTGTCTCTTTATTGAGGGATATTTCGAGCGCATTCTTTGGACTGAATGCTTTCATTGCTTACAGACCGTAACGGCCTGAAGCTGGCCCAGTTTATTAATATTTCTTTAATAAACCAATCTTTTAATGACGAGCTTTGATACAAAAGCAGAGCTTGCGCCTCATTTTTGCCCGTGGAAAACCCTAGGGTTGCCAATGCTCTCCGTCTCAAAACCGGGGAGCAGACACGCATCAGGCGGCGGCAAAATTCAGCCGTTTCAAACAGACTGTGGCGTCGCCGGATTGCAACTAAGGGAAACTACCCGCTTGCATTTAAATTAATTAATGAATAATTAATTAATTCCGGCGCCAGCTTGCGGGCCGGAATAGATCGCTCACTCAACTAATCAATCAATCAATCCGTTGCAGGCTGTTTTTTTGCCTGGAAAGCGGAGTCTTTGGAGACAACATGCTGAAAATTTCAAAACTCGCCATGGCCGCGGCCCTGGTGCTGGGCGCCACGGCTGCCCTGGCCGGTGAAGTCGAGGTGCTGCATTACTGGACCTCCGGCGGCGAGGCCAAGTCGGTGGCCGAGCTGAAGAAGATCATGCAGGCCAAGGGCCATGTCTGGAAAGATTTCGCGGTCGCCGGCGGCGGTGGCGACAACGCCGCGACGGTGCTGAAAAGCCGGGTGGTGTCGGGCAACCCGCCGGCCGCCGCCCAGATCAAGGGCCCGGCCATCCAGGAATGGGCGGGCGAGGGCGTGCTGGCCAATCTGGACGCCACCGCCAAAGCCGAGAAGTGGGACAGCCTGCTGCCCAAGATGGTCGCCGACGGCATGAAGTACAAAGGCAGCTACGTCGCCGTGCCGGTCAATGTGCACCGCGTCAATTTCATGTGGGCCAACCCCGAGGTGCTGAAGAAGGCCGGCGTCGCGGCCATGCCCAAGACCTATGACGAGTTCTTCGCGGCGGCCGACAAGATCAAGAAGGCCGGCCTGGTCGCGCTGGCCCACGGCGGCCAGAACTGGCAGGACTTCACCACCTTCGAGGACGTGGTGCTGGGCGTGGGTGGCGCCAAGTTCTACAACGATGCGCTCGTCAAGCTCGACCCGAAGGCGTTGAACAGCGACACCATGAAGAAGTCCTTCGAGACCTTCCGCAAGCTCAAGGGCTACACCGATGCGGCATCCTCCGGGCGCGACTGGAACCTGGCCACCGCCATGGTGATGAAGGGCGAGGCCGGCTTTCAGTTCATGGGCGACTGGGCCAAGGGCGAGTTCCTGGCCGCCGGCAAGGTGCCGGGCAAGGATTTCCTGTGCGCCGCCGCGCCCGGCACTTCCGGCGCCTACACCTTCAATGTCGATTCGTTCGCCATGTTCAAGCTGAAATCGGCCGATGCGCAAAAGGCCCAGGCCGACCTGTCCGCCGCCATCATGGGCACCGGCTTTCAGGAAGTCTTCAACCTGAACAAGGGCTCGATCCCGGTGCGCCTGAATATGGACCTGGCCAAGTTCGACGACTGCGCCAAGCTCTCCAGCAAGGACTTCGTGGACACCGCCAAATCCGGCGGCCTGCAGCCCTCGGCCGCCCACGGCATGGCCGTCAGGCCGGCGGCCGAAGGCGCTATCAAGGACGTGGTGAGCCAGTTCTGGAACGACGACAAGGTCAGCGTGCCAGACGCCATGAAAAAGCTGGTGTCGGCTGCGGCCACCCAGTAATCCTGCCGGCCCTGCCGGGCGGCGCGCGGCTGGCAACAGGCCAGCGGTCCGCCCGGCGCTGGCTGCCTCTTTCCGGCTCTCCAACGATTTGCCCGCATGTCCAGAACCCTTGAATCCGCGCTGCCCAAGCTGGTGATCGCACCCGGCTTCGTGCTCGGCTTTGCCTTCATCTACGGCCTGATGGCCTGGAACGGCGTGCTGTCGATGACTGCCTCGCGCATGCTGCCCAACTACGAGGAATTCGTCGGGCTGGACCAGTATGTCCGCCTGTGGGAGTCCGAGCGCTGGTGGACGGCGATGAAGAACCTGGGCATTTTCAGCGTGCTGTATGTCGGCGGCTCGATGGCCATCGGCATGGCGCTGGCCATTTTGCTGGACCAGAAGGTGCGCGCCGAGGGTTTTTTGCGCACCATCTACCTCTACCCGATGGCGCTGTCCTTCATCGTCACCGGCACCGCCTGGAAATGGATCCTGAACCCCAGCCTGGGGCTGGAAAAGCTGATGCACGACCTGGGCTGGGCCAGCTTTTCCTTCGACTGGCTGGTGCAGAGCGACACCGCCATCTACTGCGTGGTGATGGCCGGCATCTGGCAGTCGGCCGGCTTTGCCATGGCGCTGTTCCTGGCCGGGCTGCGGGGCATCGACGACAGCATCATCAAGGCGGCGCAGATCGACGGCGCGACGCTGCCGCGCATCTACTGGCGCATCATTTTGCCGGTGCTGCGGCCGGTGGTGTTCTCGACCATCATGGTGCTGTCGCACCTGTCGATCAAGAGTTTCGACCTGGTGATGGCGCTGACCGCCGGCGGGCCGGGTTACGCCACCGACGTGCCGGCGACCTTCATGTATGTGATGAGCTTCACCCGCGGCCAGATCGGCCTGGGCGCGGCCAGCGCCACCATGATGCTGGCCACCGTGGCCGCCATCGTGGTGCCCTACCTGTACAGCGAGCTGCGGGCCAAGCCGCATGACCGCTGAGCGCCCAGCCACTTCCAATACCTTCAACGCCGCTTTTGCCCATGACCGCTAAATTGATCTCCCGCTGGCTGGTGTACGGCGTGCTGCTGCTGGCCATGCTCTTGTTCCTGGCGCCGCTCTACGTGATGCTGGCGACCTCCTTCAAGGACGCGGCCCAGCTGCGCACCGGCAACCTGCTGAGCCTGCCGGCCTCGCTCAATTTCGAGGCCTGGTCGCTGGCCTGGTCGAGCGCCTGCACCGGCACCGACTGCCGGGGGCTGCAGCCGTTTTTCATCAACTCGGTGCTGATGGCGGTGCCGGCGGTGCTGATCTCGACCGTCTGGGGCGCCGTCAACGGCTATGTGCTGAGCCTGTGGAAGTTTCGCGGCAGCGAGCTGCTGTTCGGCTTCATGATGTTCGGCCTTTTCATGCCGTTTCAGGTGGTGCTGCTGCCGATGAGCCAGGTGCTGGGCTGGCTCGGCATTTCCAGCTCGGTCGGCGGGCTGGTGCTGGTGCACTGCCTGGCCGGGCTGGCAGGCACCACGCTGTTTTTTCGCAACTACTACGCCGCCATTCCGAAGGAGCTGGTCAACGCCGCCCGCATCGACGGCGCCGGCTTCTGGCGGATTTTCGTGCGTATCATCCTGCCGATGTCCACGCCGATTGTCATGGTCACCCTGATCTGGCAGTTCACCAACATCTGGAACGACTTTTTGTTCGGCGTGGCCTTCAGCGGCGCCGACAGCAAGCCGGTCACCGTCGGCCTGAACAACATGGCCAACACCACCAGCAGCGT
>JAQGNK010000150.1 GCA_028291905.1 Polaromonas sp. | reverse complement strand
GGCGTGCCGCGCGCAGGACCGCTGCCGGGTCGATGAACCGGCCTTCCAAGGCTGCGGCAATCTCGGGCGCGCAGGCGGCCTCGAACTGCAGCGGCCCGACTTCGGCATTGGTCGATTCCACCGATCCGGCCTGGCGCAAGGCCTGCACGTCTTCATTGACGGGTTGGCCATCGATGAGCGTAGTGCCGGCCGCCACGGGCTTGAAGCCGGCGCTGCGCCAGCCTTGGCTAGCGCACCAGTGCAGCAGCGCGGCGCTGACCTGGGTCTTGCCCACGCCGGTATCGGTGCCGGCGACAAAGCAGCCGCGCAGCCGGCGCGCTGCCCAAGACGGCGCGAGGAAAGGCGTGGGGTGGACAAGGCTCATGCCAGTTCCCGGGCCGCGAGCGTCAGTCCGTCGACCAGGCGCTGCACATCCTGGGCGCTGTGGGCGGCGCTCAGCGTGATGCGCAGCCGGGCGGTGCCCAGCGGTACCGTCGGCGGGCGGATCGCAGGAATCCACAAGCCCTGAGCATTGAGGGAAGCCGTGAGTGCCAGCGCGGCCTCGTTGCTGCCGACTGTCAAGGGCTGAATCGCGGTGCTGGAATCGGGCAGCCGCCAGCCCAGCGCCGGGTGCGCGGCCGCCAGGGCGGCAAGTTCCATGCGCAGCTGATGGATCAGCTGCCGCAAGTGCGCGCGCCGTGCGTTCCCGTCATCGCTTCCGATCAAGCGCAGGCTCACGCGCAGCGCATGCGCCACGGCGGGCGGCGCCGCAGTGGTGTAGATGTAGGCGCGGGCCGACTGCACCAGCGCGTCGATGATGTCCGGGTGCGCCGCAACAAATGCGCCGCCCAGGCCGGCGGCCTTGCCCAGCGTGCCCATGTAGATCAGGCGCTCGCTGCGCAGGTTGAAGTGCGCCAGGGCGCCCCGGCCTTGCTCGCCCAGCACACCAAAGCCATGGGCATCGTCCACGATCAGCCAGGCATCGAAGCGCTCGGCCAGCGCCAGCAGCGCCGGCAGGTCGGCCAGGTCGCCATCCATGCTGAAGACCGCATCGGTGACGATCAGCTTGATCGGCGTGGTGCAGCCTTCAAGCTGGCGTTGCAGGACGTTGAGGTTGCGATGGGCATAGCGCTGCATCGGCGCCTTGGCCAGCAGGGCGCCATCGATGAGCGATGCGTGGTTGAGCTTGTCCGCAAAGATCGTCGCGCTGGTGTCGCCCAGGGCCGTGAGCAGCGCCAGGTTGGCCATGAAGCCGGTGCAGAAGTACAGCGCCGCCGCATCCGGAATGCTGGGCGCCAGCCAGGCGGCCAGGTCTTCTTCCAGCGCGGCATGGGCGCGCGAGTGGCCGCTGATCAGGTGCGAGGCGCCGCTGCCTGCGCCGAACCGGTGCGCACCTTCGGCCAGCGCCTCAATCAGCGCCGGGTGATTGGCCAAGCCAAGGTAGTCGTTGCTGCCAAAAACCAGCATTTCCCGCGCCGGCTGGCCTTTCCGGCTGACCCACTGGCGCGGCGTGCACGGGGACTCGGCGATGCGGCGCTGGCGCGTCAGTCCCTGGGCAGCACGCTCAAGCCGTTGGCGGTTCAGGTGGTCGATAAGCATCGGGGTCATTCGGGGCGTGGCTCAGGACATCGTCGAGCGTGGCCAGCACACGTTCGGCCAGCCAGGGCGACAGGGTGTCGTCCAGCAGGTAGGGCGGCATCAGGTACACCGTGGGGCCGATGGGGCGAATCAGGAGTTCGCGCGCGCGCCCGGCCAGGTGAAAGCGTTCGGCAAAGCGCGGGCCAGCGAAGGGCTCGCGCACATCGAACGCCCAGATCATGCCAATATGGCGAAAGTGCTCGATGCGCGCATCTAGCCGCAGCGGCGCCAGCGCGGCGGTCAAGCCGGCCGCGCGTTCGCGGTTGCGCGCCAGCACGCCGTCCTGTGCGAAGCGGTCGAGCACGGCCAGCGCTGCCCGGCAGGCCAGCGCGTTGCCGGTGTAGGAGTGCGAATGCAAAAAGCCGCGCGCCACGTCGTCATCCAGGAAAGACGCGTAGATTTGCTCGCTCGACAGCACCAGCGACAGCGGCAGGTAGCCGCCGCTGATGCCCTTGGACAGGCACACCAGGTCCGGCCAGATGTGGGGTTGCCCGGGCAGCGCGGCCTGCTCGAATGCGAAAAAGGTGCCGGTGCGCCCGCACCCAACCGCAATCTCGTCGGCAATCAGGAGCACGTCGTACTGGGTGCACAGCGCGCGGGCAGCGCGCAGGTAAGCCGGGTCGTGCATCGCCATGCCGGTCGCGCCCTGCACCAGGGGCTCCAGGATCAACGCGGCGATGTGCTCATGGCGCGCGGCAAAGAGGGCTTGCAGCTCCGCTGCGGCGCGCAGGGCGACGTCAAGCGAGCTCTCGCCCGGCAGCGCCTGGCGCGCATCGGGCGACATCACCTGGTGCGAGCGCATCAGGAGCGGATCGTAGGCATCGCGAAACACCGCCACGTCGGTAACGGCCAGCGCCCCCAGCGTCTCGCCGTGGTAGCCGCGCCGCAGGCAGACGAATTCGCGCTTGGCTAGGCGCCCGCGGTTGCGCCAGTGGTGAAAGCTCATCTTGAGCGCAATCTCGACGGCCGAGGCGCCGTCGCTGGCGAAAAAGCAGTGCCCCAGCACGCCGCCCGTCAAGGCCGACAGGCGCTCGGCCAGCTCGACGGCAGGCCGGTGGGTGCAGCCGGCCAGCATCACATGCGCCAGCGTGTCCAGCTGGTCCTTGAGCGCCGCATTGAGGCGCGCATCGGCATGGCCGAACAAATTGACCCACCAGGAAGAGCTGGTGTCGAAGTAGCGCCGGCCGGCGTCGTCGAACAGCCAGGCACCTTCACCGCGCACGATGGCCAGCGGCGGCACGCTCGCGGCGCGCTGCATCTGGGTGCAGGGGTGCCAGACCGCCGCCAGGCTGCGCTGGGCCAGGGAGGCTGCGGCCAAATCGCCAGTCCCTGCTGTCACAGCTGCTGGGTTGGCACCTTGTGGCGCAATCCGGTCTGGCGGTTCTTGTCGTCCACAAACACCAGCTGGGGCTCATGCCCGGCCACTTGGTCGTCGTGGACGTGGGCAAAGGCGGCGATGATGATCAGGTCGCCATTGGCGGCGCGGCGCGCGGCCGAGCCGTTGACCGAAATCATGCCCGAGCCGCGCTCGCCCTTGATGGCGTAGGTGACGAAGCGCTCGCCGTTGTTGATGTTCCAGATATGGATTTGCTCGTTCTCGGCGATGTTGGCAGCGTCAAGCAGGTTTTCGTCAATGGCGCACGAACCTTCGTAATGCAGCTCGCAATGGGTGACCGCGACGCGGTGGATCTTCGATTTGAGCAAGGTTCGGAGCATGTTTGTGTCTGTTGGGTCAATTG
Source organism: Polaromonas sp. (assembly GCA_028291905.1). GTDB lineage: Bacteria > Pseudomonadota > Gammaproteobacteria > Burkholderiales > Burkholderiaceae_C > Polaromonas. Next base: position 10,894 of record JAQGNK010000150.1, on the reverse strand, counting down.
TTCCACCGTGGGGAAGCATCCGATTGAAGGTGCTCCGCATGGGCATTTCCACTTGAAAGGCTGGCATCCTAGCATTGCCTGTGCTGGCTTTCTACCGCTCGATTGTGTTGTCCAAGGTAGTTCGGCTGGTGCTGACCAGGCCTCCTTCTGCCTCGCTCAACGCCTTGCAGATCGCAGGGAAAACCACTCCTTGCAGCCAAAATTCAGCACGCTGACTCAAGTACGGCCTAGCAGCATTTGCAACCACGGCGTCTGTTGCAGTAACCATGGCGCGGCGGGATGAAGGCTATTCACCTGACTGCCAGCGCGGCTTCAATGCCTGCCCGCAGCGCCGGGTTGTCAGGCGTCACGTCGGGCGCGTACCGGGCCAGCACATGGCCATCGCGGCCAATCAGGAATTTCTCGAAGTTCCACATCACGTCGGTTTCATGCTTGGGCAGCAAACCATGCTGCGCCAGCGTACTGTGCAGCTTGTCGCTGCCAGATGCCTTGGCCTTGGGCTGCGCCGCGATCAGGTGGGCATACAGCGGGTGGCGTGGTTCGCTGTTGATGCTGAGCTTGCCGTACATCGGAAAATGCACCCCGTAGTTCGACTGGCAGAAATCCTGGATTTCCGCTTCGGTGCCAGGCTCCTGCGCGCCGAAGTCGTTGCACGGAAAACCCAGCACGCGCAGCCCCTGATCTGCATGGTTCGCATGCAGCTGCTCCAGTCCAGCGTATTGCGGTGTCAGACCGCATTTGGAGGCGACGTTCACGATGAGCAGCACCTGGCCGGCATGCTCGGCCAGCGTGGCAGCTTCTCCGTTAAGGCGTTGAAGCGAAATATCGTAAAGGGATGGTGCCATGGTGCGGTCTCCTCTTGGGCTTGTTGGGCCATATCGGCGTTGATGATTGGATATTCACGCAGGCGCATCAATGACTGGGTATGAATCGAAAGCGTGAATGGATGCCAGGGATGACCGTGATTTGATTTCAATCAGCCTTTCCATATTCGTTAAATTATAAAGACGCTTTTCAAATAAGTGTCTAACTTAAATTGCAACTTAGGAAGCGGCGTGCAAATAAAACCCGCCTGCTTCAAACGCATTAGTCCGATGCACTGTGCTTTGAGTCGCTGCATGCGGCCATCCATTTCACCGTGGGCACCATGCTTGAAGGCACGGGGCGCATCGTGCATGCGCCAAGCAAAGGAAATTTCCTTCGCAGCCGACAACATGTCTGCATGCCATCGTTGACATGGCAACGACAGGCTATTTGATAAAGGGTTTTTACTGACTAAAAATATGCATGTACGCACTAATATGCATACATGAATTTGAATTTAAAAACTTCATCGACCCCGCGGCTGAGCCGTGACGAGCGTCGCCAGCAGACGCTGACAGCCTTGCGCGAATCCGCCCTGCGCGAATTTGCGCGCTTTGGCGTTTCTGGCACCTCGGCTGAACGCATTGCCGAGGCGGCCGGCTTTTCCCGAGGTGCGTTTTACGCAAACTTTGAGAACAAGCAGGCCCTGCTGCTCGACCTGATCGGCGAACGCATCACCACCGAGCAGGTCAGCTGGCTGGAACTGACCGAGAGCGGACTGGACCTTGAAACCCTGCTCGACACTTTCAACGACCGTTCCATGCGGTTCGATCCGGATGGGCTTTGGTCGATGATATCGGCTGAAACTTATCTGTATGCCTTGCGCGATCCCGCTTTTGCGGAGCAGTACCGCGCCTACCATGACTCGATCCGGACTGCTTTTACCCACATCATCAGCAACCTGTTCAAGCGCGCCGGCAAGCGCCCGCCGGTACCGCTCGAAGACCTGTGCGACGCGTTTTTGGCAATCAGCCGCAGTGTGAGGCTGCCAGCAGCGGGCAGTGCCAGCATGGTTCCTCAGCCGATGCCCCCCGAGTTGCTGATCACGCTCCTTCGGGGTGTGATGGCCATTGCGCCGAACGTCGACTGAGCTCTGCCTGATTCAGGCGCCAACCCGCAGGTCCACCCATGACAACGCCATTTGTTTTTCGACATGGTGCCCAGCATTGGCAGGGCCGATTGGTTGGCGGCACCGGCGTAGGGGGCATGCACGAAATGCACGCTTCCCAGGAAATTTTTCTTTCGCAACCGGCCGGGTTGACGGCTCTCCTGCAATTGATTTCCGCCTGAACCAGCACAAGACCCTCATGTATTTACTTACGGCATACCGCAACGAGCGACCAGTGAACTGGCGTCGCACCCGGCCTGCCCACGGGCCTCCCTTTTTCTCGCCGCCCTGACGGCGAGCGCCCGCCAAGGCGCGCAATTCAATACCAATTTGCCTTTTTGATCTTCGCAGCAGACGAAGAGGGGCCTTCTTGCGCCTGCAACAAATCACCGATCCCACCCACAACCATGGACATCCGAGGAGACAAACATGAATCAAAGAATTTTTAAGCCCAACGCCCGTTCGTCGCGAGCAGTGCTCGGCGGCACTTTCGCCGCCACCTTCATGCTGGCTGCGCCTGCCATGGCCATCGAGATCAAGACTGACATTCCTGACCTGTCGGTGCGCTGGGACAACACCATTCGCGCCAATGTGGGCATTCGCACCGACAAGCCCGATACGCGCATTCTCAACAATCCCACCTATGACGAGTCGGACGGCAAGTTCGGCCGCGGTGACCTGGTGACCAAGCGCCTGGATGTGCTGACCGAGCTAGATGTGAACTACAAGAACAGTTTCGGCGCGCGGATCAGCGGCGCGGGCTGGTATGACGATGCCTACAGCGACACCACCGTGCGCAGCGCGGTTCCCGGTTTTGCCACCAGTTATTTCAACAACCAGTACAACAGCACCGTCAAGCGCTACACGCGCGGACCGTCGGGTGAAATCCTGGACGCCTTTGTCTGGGCGAACTTTCGCGTGGCCGACAAGCCTGCCAACCTGAAGGTCGGGCGGCACACCAACTACTGGGGCGAAGCATTTTTACTGGGTGCCCATGCGATTTCGTATTCGCAGTCGCCGGTCGATGGCGTCAAGGCTGTCACCAGTCCGGGCATCGAGCTGAAAGAGGTCTTTCTTCCGCTCGGCCAGGTTTACCTGAAGTACCAGCCAACGCCTGCTTTGTCGCTGGCGGCGCAGTATTTCACCGAATGGAAACCCTCCCGGCTGCCCTATGGCGGGACCTACTTCGGTCCGGCTGACCCGTTCTTCGAGGGGCCAGACCGGCTGCCGGTCGATCCGGCAGGCAACTCGCTGGTGCATGCCGCCTCGGTCAAGCCGAAAAATGCAGGCAACTTCGGTCTGAGCGCCAAGATGAACCTGGAAGACATCGAGTCAACGGCAGGGGTGTACTACCGCCGCTTCGATGACTACAACCCCTGGTTTGCGCCCAATTTCACTAATTTTGTGGCCATCCCCGGCGTGGGCACCGTGCCGACGGCCTACCAGTTGGTGTACCCCAAGAAGGTGGACATGCTGGCCGCCAGCTTTGCGCGGGTGGTCGGTCCGGTCAGCGTCGGCGCCGAGTTGTCTTACCGTAAAAACGGCGCGCTCAATGCTGCGGGCATGAACCCGGTTGACAGCCAGGGGCCGCGCGGCAACACTTGGCATGCGCTGATCAACGGCGTGTACCTGCTGCCTAAATCGCCGCTGGCCGACACCGGTTCCCTCGTGGCCGAACTGGCCTACAGCCGGCTGCAAAAGGTCACTTCCAACGACGCCTTCTTCCAGCGCGTGGGAACAGCTGCCTGCGTCAACCCGGCCGGCGGCCCGGGCGACAAGAGCGACGGCTGCTCGACCAGGGACTACCTTGGCATGGCGGTGCTCTTCACGCCGCAGTACCTGCAGGTCCAGCCCTCGCTGGATCTGGAGTTCCCGATGTCGCTGAGCTATGGCCTGCGCGGCAATGCACCATCGTCCGGCGGCGGCAAGGAAGGCGAGCTGTCCTGGTCCGTTGGCGTGAAAGCCACCTATGCGCAGAAGCATGAGTTCCAGCTGCTGTATGCCGACTCGCGCGCCCGCTCCAAGTACGACGCCTCGGGCAACGTGCTGGTCGGCGGTAGCGGCAGCGTCGGCACCAATGACCGCGGCTGGCTTGCATTCACCTACAAAACCGCTTTTTAAGCATTCCCTTGCAACAAAAGAGATTGATAAATGAAAACGAAACTCACATTCCTTGCCCTGGCCAGCCTGTCGGCCTTGTTCAACCCGAGCCACGCCGCAGTGTCCGCTGACGAAGCCAAGGCTCTGGGCACGACGCTGACCGAGTTCGGCGCCATCAAGGCCGGCAACAAAGAAGGCACCATTCCCGAGTACACCGGCGGGCAGACCAAAGCGCCGGCCGACTTCAAACCCAACAGCGGCTACTGGGCCGACCCGTTCAAGGGCGAAAAGCCGCTCTATCGGATCGATGGCAAAAACTTCGCCCAGCATTCAGACAAGCTCAGCGAATCGCAGAAGCACCTGCTCAAGACCTACCCGGACTATTACATCGACGTCTATCCCACGCACCGCTCGGCCGCTTACCCCGACTCGGTGCTCAAGGCCACGGTGCGCAATGCAAGCACCTGCAACGCAGGCAAGGATTATTTTTCAGTGGATGTGGCCTGCCGCGGCGGCATGCCCTTCGCCATTCCGAAAAACGGTTATGAGGTGATGTGGAACCTGACCTTGCGCTACAGCGTGGCGACCGACATCACCACGCAGCACGGGGTGAGCTGGCTGGTCGATGCCAATGGCAACAAGACGGTCGTTTCGGACCAGTTCACGCGCACCGAACGACCCTACTACCAGCTCGACCAAAAGGACCGCGACCCGAACATGATCCTGCGCACCTATTCGGTCGCCAAGGCGCCGGCGCGCATTTCGGGCCAGATGACAATGCTCACCGATTATCTTGACATGGATGCCAAGCCTCGCCGGGCTTACAACTATTCGCCCGGCCAGCGCCGCGTCAAACTGGCGCCGGAGTTCGCCTACGACACCCCTGTGGCGCAACTCGGCGGCGTCACCTTGTTCGACGAACTGTTCCTGTTTTCCGGAAAGATGGACCGATTCGACTTCAAGCTGGTCGGCCGCAAGGAGATGCTGATTCCCTACAACAACTACAAGTTCTATGACGAATGCAAGGGCGCGCAGCAATTCACCGGGCAGCACCTGAACCCGGCATGCGAGCGCTGGGAACTGCATCGGGTCTGGGTCGTCGAGTCCACGCTCAAGCCAGGCCAGCGCCACGCCTATGCCAAACGCACTTATTTCATCGACGAGGACGGTTCGGGCGCAGGCATGTTCGATGCCTTCGACAAGAACGGCGAACTCTACCGGGGCATGTTCCAGAAGACGATTCAGCTGTACGACCAGCAGACGCCCTACAGCGGCAAGACCGTGACTTATGACTTCAGCAAGCGCATGCTGCTGCTGATCGGCGATGTCGCCGATGGCGGCTACATGGTGTCACCGAAAAACCTGCCTGAGACAGACATGAGCGCCGAGGCCATTGTCGGCCGCGAGACGGTGCGCTGATGAAAACCTCATTCGTGCCGGAAGAATCCGGAGGCAGCGCGTTTGACTATGTCATCGTGGGCGCCGGCTCGGCAGGCTGCGTGCTGGCCAGTGAACTGTCGAAAGACGCCGGCTGCCGCGTGCTGCTGCTCGAAGCCGGCCCGGCCGACAAAAGCCCGTTGATTCACATGCCGCGCGGCATCGGCAAGCTTCTCACGCCGCCCAACCCCAACATCTGGCATTACAGCGTCAGCCAGGGCAAGGGGCGGCCCAATGAAGACTGGGTCAAGGGCCGCACGCTGGGCGGCTCCAGTTCGGTCAACGGCATGGTCTACATGCGCGGCCTGCCGTCGGAGTACGACGACTGGGAAGCGGCCGGCTGCACCGGCTGGGGCTGGGCAGACATCGGGCGCTGCTACAAGGCGATGGAAGACCACGAACTGGGCGCAGCCCAATGGCGCGGCGCCGGCGGGCCGCTCAGCATTTCCATGCAGCCCAAGGACCATCCGATGTACGAGGTCATCCTGCAAGCGGCCGAGCAGGCTGGCTTGCCGCGCGTGGCGGACGTCAATTCGGCATTCGACGGCGGCATTGGCTACCAGGCGCGCACCATCCGCAAGGGGCGTCGCTGGAGTGCTGCGAAAGCTTTTCTGGAACCCGCGCGCGGGCGGCCGAACCTGGAGGTGCGCACGGGCGTGCAGGTGCAGCGTCTGGTTTTCGACGGAACCCGTGTGGTGGGCGTCGAAATGCGCGATGCCAGCGGCACTTCCGTGGTGCGGGCCAGGCGTGAGGTGATTCTTTCAGCCGGTGCCATTCACAGCCCGAAGCTGCTGCAACTGTCCGGCATTGGCCCGGCCGCATTGCTGCAGCGCCTGGGCATTGCGGTGGTGGCCGACGCGCCGGACGTGGGCCGGAATTTGCTGGAGCATCGCTGCATCCTGATGCAGATACGCCTTAACGAAGGCAGCCTGAACCATGAGTTCGGCGGATGGCATCTGGGCAAGAACCTGGTGCGCTACCTGCTGAACCAGTCTGGCCCGATGACCCTGGCCGCGCACGAAATCTGCGCGCTGGTCAAAACCAAGCCAGAGCTGGCGCGCCCCGATGGCGAACTGGGCATCGGCCTGTATTCGATCAAGGTGGACGCCAAAGGTCAAATTGCCATTGATGACCAGCCTGGCATGACCTGGGTCGGCTACTTCACCACGCCCGACAGCCGGGGCTCTGTGGAAATCACCTCCCGCGATCCGGAAGCGTCGCCAGACATCGACGCCAACTACTTCGATACCGAGCGCGACCGGCGCCATTCTGCCGACCTGGTGCGGTACATGCGCCGCATGCTGGCCCAGCCTGCGCTGGCGCCTTTCGTGGTGGCCGAAACCCAGCCCGGACCCGACTGCCAGAGTGATGAGCAGATCATCGAGGCCTATTTGCGCCAGGGGTCCACGACCTACCACGTTGCCGGCACCTGCCGCATGGGCGCCGACGAGCGGTCCGTCGTGGACACGCGTTTGCGCGTGCGCGGCGTGCAGGGCCTGCGTGTCATGGACACCTCGGTCATGCCCACGCTCATTTCCGGCAACACCAATGGCCCGGCCATGGCCATGGCCATGCGGGCCGCCGAATTCATTCGCGCCGATGCAACCAGTGCGCAGCAACATTAAACAGCCATGAACATTCCCTACACACACTTCAACGGCCTGTACATCAATGGCGAATGGCGGCCGCTTGCCAGGGGCGCCCATGAAGAGGTGCTCAACCCAGCCACCGAGGCCGTCATCGGCATGGCGCCTGTCGGTGATGTCTCTGACGCGGATTCAGCCATCGACGGGGCGCGCCAGGCCTTTGACTGCGGCTCCTGGCCGCGTCTGTCCCAGGCCGAACGCACCGCCGTCATGCGCCGCATGCACGGCGCGTTAATGCAAAGGGCTGATCGCCTCAAAACCCTGATGGTGGCTGAAGGCGGCTTCACGCTGGCGCTGGCCCACGCCATGAACTTTGAGCGGCCCATGGCGCTGTTCGCCCTGGCGCTGGAGCGCTCGCTGCTGCCGAGCACGCAGACCCTGCCGGTCGATACCGCGATGAACCCGTTCAACCCGGCCGGGCCGGCGCTGATCGGCTCGGGCGTGGTGGTGCGTGAGGCGGTCGGCGTGGTGACCGCCATCACCTCCTACAACGCGCCGTTCCTCATCAACCTGTCCAAGCTGGTGCCCGCGCTGCTCGCGGGCAACACCGTCATCCTCAAGCCATCGCCCTACACCCCGTTCTCGGCCCTGCTGTTCGGCGAAGTGGCCAGCGAAATCGGACTGCCGCCCGGCGTGCTCAACATCGTGACCGGCGGCCCCGACGTGGCGCGCCTGCTGACGACCGATGCCCGGGTCGACATGGTTACCTTCACCGGCTCCGAGGCGGTTGGCGCGGCCATTCTCGGCCAGGCGGCACCGACCATCAAGAAGGTCTTGCTTGAACTCGGAGGCAAGTCGGCCCTGATCGTGCGCGCCGACGCCGATGTGCAAAAAGCCGCCCTGGAAGGCGTATTCCAGGTGGCCACCCACTGCGGGCAGGGTTGCGCACTGGCGACCCGGCACCTCGTGCACAACAGCATTCGACCGGCTTACGTGGCAATGATGAAGGCCATTGCCGGCCAGATCGTGGTCGGCGATCCGGCCGACCCGGCCACGCAGCTCGGCCCGCTGATTCGCGGCGTGGCGCGCGAACGGGTCGAGCGCATGGTGCAGCAAGGCCAGGACGAAGGGGCCAGGCTGGTCGTCGGCGGCTCCCGGCCGGCGCATCTTTCGAAAGGCTATTTCTTCGATGTCACGGTGTTCGACGATGTGCGCAACGACATGCGCATTGCGCAGGAAGAGATTTTCGGCCCGGTGGCCAGCGTGATCGGCTTCGACACCGACGAGGAAGCCGTGCAGATCGCCAACGACAGCCGCTACGGCCTGTACGGCGGCATTCACTCGCGCGACCCGGCCAAGGCCTATGAGATGGCGCTGCAGCTGCGCACCGGCGGCGTGGTCATCAACGGCGGCCTGTACCGCCAGAACGACGCGCCCTTCGGCGGCTACAAACGCTCCGGCCTGGGGCGTGAATACGGCGCTGGCTGGCAGCACGAGTACACCCACGAGAAAGCCATCGTGTTCCCCATCGGCGTGTGAGCTGCGCCGCCAAGCTGCATCTGCGCTTTGCGCTGTCCAGGGCCTGGCGCGGGCTCGCCGCCCGCCAGCATTGGCCTTGAACCCTGGTTGAAGCCAGTTTTCATCGACAGACAGAGGTGTTTTAACGATAGTTTTCGACGGCCTGCGGCCTTTCCCGACACCTATCATCTTGCGAGAGGTCTTGCGTCCGCATGCGCCTTCGACCGGGGCTCGCAGGTTTTGACAAACGAAGTTCAAGGAACGACAAATGAGGGATACCGCACCGGATTACGGCGAGGCTGGCGAAGTCAGGCTGCGCGCCTTCGTGCAGGAAGTGATGGGCGGTGAAATTACCAGCATGGTGCGGCAGGTGCGCTGGCGGCCAGCCTGGTTCGTCGATGTGCTGCGGGGCGGCGAGTTGCTGCACCTGCACCTGCGCGGCGACCGGGAAGGCGATGTGGCGATTTTCCCCGAACTCCAGCGCGAGGCCGACGTGATCAGCGTGCTGGGCGAGCAGGGCATCAAGGTACCGCGCATTTATGGCTTTTGCCAGCATCCGCCCTGCATCCTGATGGACGCGGTTCCCGGCAGCCGCGACATGGCCGAGGCACAGAGCGACGCCGCCCGCAGCGCCATCGCCCGCGACTACATGGCCGAGGTGGTGGCGATGCACCGCCTGCCGGTGGCGCCGTTCGTCGCAAAGGGCCTGCACCTGCCGCAAGGCGCGGAGGAAATCGCCCTGGTCGGCCTCGATGCCTACATGCCGCTCTATCAAAGGACCAAAAGCCGGCCCGAGCCGATGCTCGAATTCGTCATCGGCTGGGTGCGGCGCAATGTTCCCACGCACCGCACCCGGGCGGCGTTCATCCAGTTCGATTCGGGGCAGTTCCACCACAAGGACGGCCAGCTCACCGGCCTCTACGATTTCGAGTTCAGCATGATCGGCGACCCGATAGTGGACATCGCGACCATGCGCATGCGCGACTCCGTCGAGCCGCTGGGCGACGATTTCCGCGTCCTGTGCCGCCACTATGAGGAACTCAGCGGCGAAAAGATCGACCATGCGGTGGTCGATTTTCACACCTTGCTGTTCGCCACGCTGGGCGCCATGCAATTCACCGGTACGGTCGGCGTACCCCGGCCGGGCGACGCGCATTCGGTTTATCTGGAATTCGACCTGGCGCTGCGGCAGGTGATGCTGCTGGCCATGGGCGCCCTGACGGGCGTGACAATTACCCCCGAGCCGCCACCAAAAGCGCGGATCGGCGACAACGCCGCCTTGCTGGCCAAGCTGGCCGACACGGTGGCGCGCATCGAAACGCCCAGCAAGCTTGAGGCTGCGCGCAAGGATTCGGCTGCCCAGCTCATCGAGTGGCTGGTGCGCTCCGATGCCATGGGCGGTGAGATGCGGGCGCGAGACCTGGCCGATGTGGCGGCGCTGCTGGGCCGGCGCTTCGAGGAATGGCCGGAAGCAGAGGCCGCGCTTGAGGTTTATGTTCGCAGCGCAGGCCCGGAGCAGGACCAGCGCCTGCTGCAACTGTTCGGCGCTATCGAAGGCCGCCGCGTGCAGCTCTATGGTCCGACCCGGATCGGCAATGCCGCCACGCATGTGCGTCTGCTTCCCACGCACTAAACAACCCATTTACCAAAGGACAAATATGCGAGCTGCCATTATTTCCGAACGCGGCGCCCCGCCGGTGTTCGGCGAGTTCCGTGAACCCGAGCCGCGCGAAGGCGCGGTGCTGATCGATGTGGACACCGCCGGCATGGGCGGCTGGGATGTGCTCGGCGCCTACCGGCTCGGGGTCGAGTATCCGTGCGTGATCCGGGGCGAGGGCGTGGGCCGCGACCCCCAGGGCCGGCGCGTCTACTTTGGCGAGCGCTCGGTGCTGCCCTTCGGCGCCTGGGCCGAACGCACCTTGGTGCCGGCCGAGGAGGTATGGGAAGTGCCCGACAACGTAGACGACAAGACTGCCATCAGCATGGGCATCGCCGCGACCGGGGCGATTGTTCCGCTGGAGCTGGCCAACATCAAGAAGGGCGAGAGTGTCCTGGTCCTCGGCGCCACCGGCACGCTGGGGCAGATCGCCTTGCAGCTGGCCCGCCATCTGGGCGCCGGCCGCGTGGTTGGCGCCGCGCGTTCGGAAGAAGGCTTGGCCAAGCTCACGGCCCATGGCATGGCCGACCAGGTGGTTCGCCTGGGCGGCGCCGACGATGTGGCGGCGTTGAAAGATGCCTCGAACGGCGGTTTCGACGTGGTGCTCGACCTGGTGTGCGGCCA
>JAQGNK010000113.1 GCA_028291905.1 Polaromonas sp. | reverse complement strand
CAACCTGTTTCCCGCCGACCTGTGGAAAAAGCTCGGCGACCTGGGCCTGCACGGCATGACCGTGTCCGAGGAATACGGCGGCACCGGCCTGGGCTACCTGGCGCACATGATCGCGATGGAGGAAGTCTCGCGCGCGTCGGCTTCGGTCGGCCTGTCCTACGGCGCGCATTCCAACCTCTGCGTCAACCAGATTCACCGCAACGGCACCGAAGCGCAAAAGCAAAAGTACCTGCCCAGGCTGGTCAGCGGCGAGCATGTCGGCGCCCTGGCGATGAGCGAGCCCAATGCCGGCTCCGACGTGGTCAGCATGAAGCTCAGGGCCGAGAAGAAGGGCGACCGCTATGTGCTCAACGGCTCCAAGATGTGGATCACCAATGGCGGCGATGCCGACACCCTGGTCGTCTATGCCAAGACCGATGTGGAGGCCGGTCCGCGCGGCATCACCGCCTTCATCATCGAAAAAGGCAAGGACGGCCTGAAGGGCCTGTCGTTCGGCACCAAGCTCGACAAGCTCGGCATGCGCGGCTCGAACACCTACCCGGTGTTTTTTGAGGACTGTGAAGTGCCGGCTGAAAACGTTCTGGGCGCCGAGGGCGGGGGCGTCAAGGTGCTGATGTCCGGCCTGGACTACGAGCGCTCGGTGCTGTGCGGCGGCCCGCTGGGCATCATGGCCGCCTGCATGGATGTGGTGCTGCCCTACACCCACGACCGCCAACAGTTCGGCCAGCGCATCGGCGAGTTCCAGCTGATGCAGGGCAAGATGGCCGACATGTACACCACCTGGCAGGCGTGCCGCGCCTACGGCTATGCGCTGGGCCAGGCGTGCGACCGCGCCGACCATGCGCGCTCGCTGCGCAAGGACGCGGCCGGCGCCATCCTGTACCTCGCCGAAAAGGCCACCTGGATGGCCGGCGAAGCGATTCAGACATTGGGCGGCAACGGCTACATCAACGAGTACCCGGTCGGACGGCTCTGGCGCGACGCCAAGCTGTACGAGATTGGCGCCGGCACCAGCGAGATCCGCCGGATGCTGGTCGGTCGCGAGCTGTACGCCGAGACCCTGTAACAGGTCACAGGAAGCAGCGCCATGTGCAGCCTCGACGGTCTTTTCGCCAATAACAAGGCCTGGTCGGCGCAGCGCGTGGCTGACGACCCCCACTACTTCACCCAGCTGGCGCAGCAGCAGGCGCCGCGCTACCTGTGGATCGGCTGCTCGGACAGCCGCGTGTCCGCGAACGAAATCTTGGGCCTGCAGCCCGGCGAGGTCTTCGTGCACCGCAACATCGCCAACCTGGTCGTGAATTCGGATCTCAATTGCCTGTCGGTCATCCAGTTCGCGGTCGAAGTCCTGAAAGTCGAGCACGTCATGGTGGTCGGCCATTACGGCTGCGGCGGCGTGCAGGCGGTTGTGGAGCAGCGGTCGGTCGGCCTGGCGGACAACTGGCTGCGCCATGTCGAGGACATTGCGCACAAGCATGGCAAACAGCTGGGCAGCATCGGCAATGACGCGCAGCGAAGCGCGCGCCTGTGCGAATTGAACGTGATCGAGCAGGTGGCCAACGTCTGCCGGACCACCACGCTGCGGCGTGCCTGGCACCGGGGCCAGTGCGTCGAGGTGCATGGCCTGGTCTACGGCCTGGCCGACGGCCTGATGCGGCGCGTGGGCGTCAGCGCCAACGGAACGCAGGCCTGGGCCGAGCGCTACCGCGAATCGCTGCAAAGCCTTGAGCCCCTCAATTCTCCTGAAGAAAAAACCGTCTGCAGGTTTTGACCATCCAGTGGCATAAAAACGGTCGCGTTCGAGGCAATGGCCTGGCCGGGCGCAGCAAGCTTTGCGGAGCCGAAGCCAGTCCGCACAGTTTGGGCGCAGAAACCGGAATATTTCCATAAAAACTGCCTCTCGCGCAACAACACTGTGCGCAAGCAGCTATTGAATTTATAGCAAGAAAGTTTCTTGCCGGGCGCCAGACGGCTCCCGGTCAGCCAGCCTGCGCAGAGTAAAGCACACTATTAATTCAATAGCAAACAGCGCAAGCAGAGAAAGCGCTACAGCCCGATTTCGTCGAAAAAGTGAACGAAACACAGGCCAAACAAGCCGCAGCCTCCGGGATTTGCAAATACGTGCCACTGGACCTTGAGGCCGAGTTGGTTTGAGTTGCCGTTTGCCTTGGGTGGTAGCGCAAAAGTAGCATTTCTACCAGATCAAAGTGAAAAATTGACAGGCTTAAGGCAAAGCGTCATCGCTCATTGCAGGTCGTAAACAAACTGCCCAGCGCTCAGGGTGTTAACCGATTCGCCAGGAATTTCCATCAGGATGCGGCTGCGCTCGGGCGGCAGGTCGGCGGTGAGATGCAGGACAGGTCGGGCCTGCACATCGTGCATGACCCGCACGAGCTTGAGCAAGTGACCGCCTAGGCCGCCTTTGCCAACGCGCCCCTATCCGCCAGACTCGCCGCGCTGCTCGGCGCCCTGAACGCCAGACACGGGATTAACCTCTACCTTAGGCTTTAACAACCTAGCGCTAGCGCAATCGGCTGCCCCTTGATGCACCACAAATGCGGCAAGCCGTCACTTTTCTTTGGTCATTTCCGCGATCATGCCGCAGGGCACCTCCGTCAGGAAGAGCCAGAGCGCGCCTGCGCGTCTTCTCTTTGCCCAGCAGCGCTTACCCGCTCGATGGCCTCGGCCAGCTGTGCCGGCGAGCATGGCTTTGGAACAATCTCGAAGCCCTGGCCGGTGATGGCGCCCAACTGCTGCGCATAGCCGGACATCAACACCACCTTGAGCTGCGGGTAGGCTGTACGCACATGCCTGGCCAGGCCCAGGCCGTCCAGGCTTCCGGGCATGACCACATCGCTGAGCAGCACGTCAGGCAAACTGGTTTGCTGCGCCAGCCAGTCCTTGGCGAGTGTGGCACGGTCAAAATGCCGCACCTTGCACCCCATCGCTTCGAGCGCCGGGATCAAGGCCTGGGCCACCTCGGCGTTGTCCTCGACCAGCACCAAGTCTTTTTCCAGGCGGCTAAGCGCACGGCTGGGTGCTCTGTCCGATGCGCCGGGCACGCCGTCAAATGCCGGAAAAAACAGCTTGAACGTCGAGCCCGTTCCCATTTGGCTTTGTACCGTCACCACTCCACCGGCGCGCTGGCACAGGCCATAGATCTGGCTCAGACCGAGCCCCGTGCCTTCGCCGAGCGGCTTGGTGGTGAAAAACGGCTCAAATACCTTGTTCACAATGTCTGCCGGGATCCCGTGCCCCGTGTCACTCACCTCAATGACCACCAGGGGGCCTTGAAGGCCAGGGGGCAAGTCCGTCTCCGCATTGCGCGCGGCAATGTGGAGCTGGCCGCCCTCGGGCATGGCGTCCTTGGCATTGATGGCCAGATTGATCAGCGCGAGTTCGAGCTCGGCCGAATCGACGTAAATCGCATGAACGCCTTGTGTTGCGCTCACCGATAACTGCACCTGCCTGCCCAGCACCGGACGAATCAGGTCCTGAACGCTGCAAAGCCAGTCCGGCAAATGCACGTACTCGGGCAGGAGTGGCTGGCGGTGCGAGAACGACAGCAGCTGGCGGGTCAGTTTGGTGGCCGCCTGCACGGCACGGTCGATGGCCCGCAGCTGTTTGTCCTCGGCATTTCTTTGCTCCACCAAGGCCAAGTTGGTGCTGATCACCATGAGCGCATTGTTGAAGTCATGCGCTACGGCACCGGTCAGCCGGCCCAGCGCCTCCATCTTTTGCGCCTGCAGCAGCGCGCCCTCGACCTGCTGGCGGCTGACCATCTCGTTGCTCAGTTGCTCGGCCGCAGCCAACGATTCCTTGGTGCGGCGCAGCACCATGCGTGAGGCCAGGAGCAACCCCATCATGGGCGGGAAGCCGAAAGCGGCCAGCCAGCCCATCTCGCGCATCCAGTCCTGCACAATCTGACCCGCCATCTGGCTGGTGACGAGGTAGACGGGGTAGTCGCCCACCTTGGTATAGCTCATCAGGCGATCCTGCTGATCCAGGGGAGACGTCACTTGCCCATCCCCGAACGCCTGGCCCTGGCCAATGCCGATCATGACCGGACTGTCGCTTGCCAGGCGGGACGGCAGGCGCGGCCGCACGGGCCATCGCATCAGGATGGCGCCATCTTCACGCAGCATGGTGAGGCTCATGCCTGCTTCGCTGGCCAGTAGATCCTTGGCAAACGCCTCAAAATAGGAGGTTGACAGGCCTACCGACGTGACACCGGCAAAACTGCCGTCCGGCCGGTAGCGCCCACGGCTCATGTTGAAGTAGGGCACGCCCGTGGCCCGGCCGACGCTGCGTTCGGACACATACAGCCCCGCTTGTTTGGCTTGGTGCCATTTGAAGTAGTCACGGTCGCTCACGTTGAGCCCCAGGGGAACGGGGTAGAGACGGTTGTTCACCAGGGGCTGACCGTTGGCATCCCACACCCAGATGAACTCGGTGTGCACTTTGCCGCGGGACAAGGCGCTCAGCTGCCTGTGAAGGGCCAACTGGCGACGGCGCAGCGCAGCCTCGTCGTCAATTCCTTGTGCTGCGACAGCCTGCTCAAGAAGGATCTCGTTGGTCTGGAGCACTTTGAGGGCGTGCTCCTGAGCGATCCGCAGTGTGCGGTCAAGGCGCAGCTCGCTTTCCTGGCGCATTTGCTGATAGTGATCCGCGCCATACGCAAGGTAGGCGAGCAAGGGGACGGCAATGAACAGCACCATCAGGGCGCGCAACGGGGCAAGCTCCGTAGACAACGGCCGCTTGGGCTGCTGCAACTCCCTGGGAGCGTGCTTCAAATCGGTGGTGGCTGGATCCATTGGGTTGACGGCGCAGACATTGGTGGTACCCGTTCGCTACATAGTGTTTGGTGACCCGCAACCGCTTGCCTGGTCAATATACCCTGCTTGAGGTTTGGCCAGTGACTCGCAAGACCCTGCCAGCGATGGAGTTTTGCTTTGCCTGCAAGCTCTGCTGCAAGGGTTTGCTTCAACCAAGAAGCGAAAAATGTGCTTTAAAGCCGTAGCAGCGGGCTCGCTTGTGAGCGATAGGACGCTAGGCAGACCGAGCTCAGCATCGACTGCTTCGCTCATCACAAACAGCGGGTGATTTGGCTGTTAGCAATGTTCAATCAGACGGTTTCGAAGTTGATGCGCAACCGGCCGATGGGCCCAACTCGACCTGTCAGATAGGTTCTCGTGCCTGGTGCGGGCTTTGCACACGCGCATCAGGTACGGGCCAGTTTACGGCCAATGCGAACTTTCAGCTGTAGCCTTGACACGCTGTCATGCCTGTGGGGGCTTTAAGCATTGCGCCTTATCTTGGAGGCAGTGTGCT
>JAQGNK010000045.1 GCA_028291905.1 Polaromonas sp. | reverse complement strand
GCAGCTGGGACTTTGCCTTCGAGCTGATGAAGCGCGCCCATCTGGCCGTCACGCCGGGCCGGGACTTCGGCCATGCCGCGCCTGACCGGTTCGTGCGCTTTTCGACCGCCAGCTCCATGGAGCAGCTGAAGCAAGCAGTGGCGCGGCTGGAGTCGGTGCTTGGTTGACAAGGTGCATGCGTCGCGCCTTGACGCCAACACATTGGCGGCTGAAGCTACCTGGAATCCAATGAACGAAGAGCAGGATGCCAAGGGCCGTAACGCCGGACCAGCCGCTGCAGGAAGCAGCGAACCAGCCGCAGAAGAGAGCACAGGTGCTGCCTCCCCTCTTCCCCAGCCAGGGCCGCAGGGACGGCTTTGCCGGACTGCAGGCGCAGCGGCCCCCTCGGGGGGCAGCGAACCACGCGAAGCGGGGAGCGTGGGGGAAACTTTCCAGTGGCCGGTGCGTATTTATTGGGAAGACACCGACGCCGGCGGCATAGTGTTTTATGCCAACTACCTTAAATTTTTTGAACGCTCGCGCACCGAATGGCTCAGATCACTTGGCATTGAACAGCAGGAACTGAAAGACCGCACGGGCTGCATGTTTGTCGTGACTGAAACCACCCTGCGCTACCATCGCCCTGCCCGGCTTGACGACCAGCTGACCGTGACCGCCAGCCTCTTCGAGACAGGCCGCGCGTCCATGATCCTCAAGCAGCAGGCGCTATTGAAACCAGAGCAGATCACTGGCAGGCCAGCCGCCTTGCTGTGCGAAGGCACGATACGGATAGGCTGGGTCGATGCGGCCAGCCTGCAGCCCCGGCGCATGCCCGCCTCGATTCTGCACAGCTTGACAACCCGACGATAAAAAAGACTTAAATGAACCAAGACCTCTCGATAGTCAGTCTCCTCCTCCATGCCAGCTGGGTTGTCCAGGCGGTGGTCGTCCTGCTGATCGGCATATCGATTGCCAGCTGGGCGGCGATTTTCCGCAAGGTCGTTGCGATCAAGCGGGCCAGGCTGCTGAACGACGAATTCGACCGCGAATTCTGGTCGGGCACCAGCCTGAACGACCTGTTTGCCGGGGCTGCCCAGAACGCGAAAAATTCTGGTGCCATGGAGCGGATCTTTGCCAGCGGCATGCGCGAATACCAAAAGCTGCGCGAGCGCCACATCAGCGACACCGGCACGCTGCTGGACGGCGCCCGCCGCGCCATGCGGGCCAGCTACCAGCGCGAGATGGACGCGATTGAATCGAACCTGTCGTTTCTGGCCACGGTCGGCTCGGTCTCGCCCTATGTCGGCCTGTTCGGCACGGTCTGGGGCATCATGCATGCCTTCACCGGGCTGGCGGCGATGGAGCAGGTCACCCTGGCCACCGTGGCGCCCGGTATTGCCGAGGCGCTGGTGGCCACCGCGATTGCCCTGTTCGCCGCGATTCCCGCCGTGGTGGCGTACAACCGCTTTGCGCACGACATCGACCGCATCGCCAACCGCCTGGAAACCTTCATCGAGGAGTTCTCCAATATCCTGCAGCGCAACCTGGGCGCGCAGTCGCCATCAGGCCACTAACATGACCCCCACGCTTGTCGCTTCGCGTACTGCGCTGCCCCCCGAAGGGGCCGCTGCGCCTGTGGCCCGGCTAAGCCGGTTCCACGGCCCTGGATGGCAGGGCATAGCGCAGCCATTGGCATTCGCGCCCATATCGACTTAGGAGAAGAACACCATGCCAGCAGTCTCTTCACGCGGCCGGGGCCGCCGCACCATTAGCGAGATCAACATGGTGCCGTTCATCGACGTCATGCTGGTGCTGTTGATCATTTTCATGGTGACGGCGCCTTTGATCACGCCGAGCATGATTGCATTGCCCAAGATAGGCCAGGCCTCAAAGCAGCCTCAAAGTCCCGTGCGCATTGAAATACAGAAAGACGAAAGCCTGCAAATCCGTTTTAAAACCAATACCGTGTCCAGTACCACAGGCGGCGTGGCCGTTGAGATCGTCAGCCGTGAGCCTGCCGTGAAAGCGCAAGGTGCCGAGGCTGTACCGGTTGTCATCACGGCCGATAAATCGATCAAATACGAAACCGTTGTGCAGGTGATGGACGCACTGCAAAAGGCAGGTGTGTCACGCGTCGGCTTGTCGGTTCAGACCGGCAAATAATTCGCTTCCCGACCCCAAGCGCAAGATTCCCACACCACCATGTCCACCACCGCAGACCGCCTTGAATTTGCACCGCCTCCCGACAAGGGTTCGCTGCGCGCTTTCAGCCTGGCCCTGCTGGTCCACATCCTGCTGATCGCGGCGCTGACCTGGGGCGTGAACTGGAAAAAGACCGACGACGCGGCCTCGTTTGAAGCCGAACTCTGGTCGGGCGTGCCGCAAACCACTCCGGCCAGGCAGAGCGAAGCGCCGCCACAGCCACCCCCAGCGCCTGCGCCTGCACCTACGACAGCGCCCGAACCCGCGCAGTCCTCGCCGCCGCCGGAACCAACGCCGATACCCGTACCTGCCCCAGCGCCAATCCCAGCGCCAGCACCGCGTCCCGCACCGCCAGTTGCCAAGGCGCCTGAAGCCAGGGAAACGCCGCCGCTGCCCGATGTGGACATTGCCCTGGAGCAGGAGAAAAAGCGCAAGCTCCTGCGGCAGCAAAAAGAGGCTGAAACCTTGAAAGCGGAAAAACTGCAGGAAAAGCGTGAAGCCGAACTGCAGGCGAAGCAGGCCAGGGAACTCGAAAAAAGAAAAGAAAAAGAGCAGCAAGCCAGGGAAGACCAGGCAGAGCGCAAGGCCCAGGAACTGGCCCAGAAGGCGGAGGCGAAAAAGCAGGAAGCCCGCGAACAGGCCAACGAGCGGGAAAAGGAAAAGCGCACCGCCGCCGCCAACGCCGCAGCATCAGCTGAAAAGCAAAGGCAGGCGGCAGCGGCATCTGCGGCGGCTGAGAGACAAAAACAGGCAGTCGCCACTGCCATGGCTGAAAAGCAGAAGCAGGCAGCTGCCTCCGCAGCGGCCGAGAAGCAGAAAGCCGCAGCCGCTGCCACGGCGGCAGCCAATGCTGAAAAACAGAAAGAAGCTGCGACCGCCGCTGCCGCCGCGAAACAAAAGCAGGCCATGGCAGCGGCTGCGGACAAGCAGCGCCAGGCGGCGATCCAGCAAAGCATCATGAAAATGGCGGGTGCGGGCAATTCAGGCGAAAGTGCCGGCGCTGGCGCTGCAAAGTCAGCAGGGCCATCAGCTGGTTACGCAGGCAAGGTCAGGGCCAGAGTCTTGCCCAATGTGGTGTTTGCCGACGAAATCAGCGGCAATCCCAAGGCCGAGGTCGAGGTTCGCACCACCGCCGACGGCACCATCATGAGCCAGCGGCTGGTCAAATCCAGCGGCAACAAGGGCTGGGATGAGGCCGTAATCAAGGCCATCGTGCGCACAGGTTCGCTGCCGCGTGATGTTGATGGGCGGGTGCCAACGCCAATGATCATT
>JAQGNK010000168.1 GCA_028291905.1 Polaromonas sp. | reverse complement strand
TGCTGCGGATGGATGCGGGTTGGAATGCTCCAGCTTCTGGGGCTGTAAGCTCTAGCCCTATTTTCACGCACTGGATTCCATGACCGAGCAGCACGCCACTCCCGACAAAGAACAGATCGCCCTGCTGGAGCCTTTCGAACGGCTTGGCCTGCACCAGATACAGCTCGTGGCCACCCCGGCGCAGGCAGCCAGCGCGCTGCAGGCGCTGCGCGGCGCGCGCGTGCTGGGCTTCGACACCGAATCCAAGCCCACCTTTGCCAGGAATGAAGCTTCCACCGGGCCGCACATCGTGCAGCTCTCCACACTGGACATCGCCTATATCTTCCAGCTCGAAGACATCGAATGCCGGCGCGCCATCGGCCTGCTGCTCGAAGACAGCCAGGTCATCAAAGCCGGCTTCGGGCTGGGGGACGACCGCCGCCGCATCATCCACAAGCTCGGCGTCGATCTGCAAGGCGTGCTAGATTTGAACACCGTGTTCAGGGAGCGCGGCTACCGAAAGGACATGGGCGTGCGCGGCGCGGTGGCGGTGCTGTTCAACCGGCGCTTCATCAAGTCCAAAAAAGCCACCACCTCGAACTGGGCCAATGCCCATCTGTCGGAGGCGCAGCTGATCTATGCGGCCAATGACGCCTATGCGGCGCTTCGGGTGTACCTGGCGCTGGGGCTGGACCGCTGAGCCGGCAGGCGGCGGGCTGCCGTGCAGCTTTACAAAACAAGTTCATGCGCTTGCAGGGCCGATACCTTGATCCATGAGGATCAAGCCTCACCCACCACTGGAGTCGCTCCATGAAATCAAAAACCCTCATCTGCGCCATCGCCGCCGCATCGTTCAGTTTCGCTTCGCTGTCATTCGCGCAGACCTATGACCGCTCCGGCCCAGGCCGCGATGGCCCGCGCGGCGAGCAGCGCAGCCCGACGGGCCGGGATGGCAATGATTCGGACCATCGCGGCTTTGACCAGCGCGACAACCGCCACGGCCCCGGCTACGGCCCGCGCGGCCCCGACCCACGGGCTGGCTACAACAACTACGGCCGTGATGACCGCCAGCGCGGTTTTGAGCGCCATGACGCACGCGGCAACCCCTACTACGGCGCTCGCGGCCCGCAGTTTCACCGGGGCGGGCGGATTCCGGCTGAATACCGCAACCGGCAGTAT
Source organism: Polaromonas sp. (assembly GCA_028291905.1). Taxonomy (GTDB): domain Bacteria; phylum Pseudomonadota; class Gammaproteobacteria; order Burkholderiales; family Burkholderiaceae_C; genus Polaromonas. The sequence continues at coordinate 4,545 of JAQGNK010000168.1, read as the reverse complement.
GTGGTGAACAACTGGCAGCCCCATCACCTGAGCGCGCCGCCTCGCGGGCATCAATGGGTGCAGGTGGGCGCGGACTATGCGCTGATTGCGATTGCCACCGGCATCATCGCCCAGCTGGTGCTGAGCCAGTAGGCTGCAAATTGCAGTGACCGCCTCAGTGCAGGTGGCGGGGCTTGCGGCCGCCGCCGCCATGGCCGGAGCCGCCGGGCGCGCCGCCCGGCCCGCGCGGCGACCTGCCGAGCTGCATTGAATTGACGAGATCGTCAAAACGGCGCTCGAACAGCTTGTCAACCGCCTGAACGACTTCGCCCAGCTCGGAGCCGTCGAAATGGCGCTCCATCAGGCCGATCATGTCCTGCACCAGCAAGTCGCGCTGGACCTGCATGATCGCCGCTGGCGTCGGGCCGACGAAATAGATCACGAAATCATCCTGCGCCTCGTCGTCCTCGCCGCCGTCCTCTTCCTCGTCGAAGTCGGCGTCGTAAAACGTCACCTCGATGGGCGCGCCGACCTCGGCCAGGTCGTTCAGGCCCATGCACATCTCATCAAGCGCCTGCCGAAAATCCTCCGCGCCCGGCACGGTCCAGCACATCTGCAGCAGATGCTTGGGCGCGTCGAACCGGATGCCGGGCTCTTCCTCATAGACGCTGGCCGCGCCCGTCGCCAGTGATTTGGCGCCGGCGTATTTCCACAGCGGCTTGAGCGCGTCCTGCAGTTGTTCAAAACTGACATCGGCACGCAAGGGCACTTCGCCGTGGACGTGGATTTCAAATGGTGTGTTGTAGCGAGGCATGGAATTATCTTACCCAGTTTCAAGGAATCAGTGGGCGTGAACGCACCACCGGAAACAATCCGGGACGCGAAAAGCGCCCTGGCTGTTAAAAAAAGTTGCTGCCCGGATGCAAGCCGGCCTCTTGCCTGCCATGGGCCGGCCAGGGGCGGTCGGGTATTGTGCCACCCATGCCTCTCACGCCGTCAAAACGATAAAGTCCTACAGACTGCCCGGCAAAACCGCTTTCCAATCAAATTCCAATCGCAACGACAGCATCCTGGACCCACCGGAAAAGGCACTTTTGAAACTCTCCGACAACTTTCTCGATCTGGCGCCTGACGCAGCCCTAACTGCCACGACGCCGCGCTTCATCAACGTGTACGCCGGTAAGTCGCCGGCCCGGCAAGCCGCCAGCACGGCACGGGAGCTGGCTGACAGCCTGATGGCGCCAGAAGCCAGCGTGTCGCCCAAGTATTTCTACAACACCCTGGGCTCGCGGCTGTTCGAGGCCATCACCGCGCTCGATGAGTACTACCCGACGCGCACCGAGGCCGGGATTTTTGCAGCGGCTTATCCGCAGATGGCCCAGGCACTGGCGCAAGCCGGCCTACCCCATCCGTGCCTGATCGACCTGGGCGCCGGCAACTGCGCCAAGGCGCTGGCGCTGATTCCCTACCTCCAGCCGCGACAGTATGTGCCGGTCGATATTTCGGTCGAATTCCTGAAGGGCGCGGCTGCCCAGGTGCAAAACAATTTTCCGGCGCTGGGCATCGTGGGCGTGGGCATGGACTTTTCAGCCGGCCTGGCCTTGCCGGACGAGGTTCAGGACGAGGACCGGGTGTTTTTCTACCCCGGCTCCAGCCTGGGAAATTTCCAGCCCGAGCAGGCCTTGCAGTTCTTGCGGCAGATGGCCGACCCGGCGCAGGGCAAGGCGCGCGGCCTGCTGATCGGCATCGACCTGGTCAAGGACGCGGCAGTCCTGCAGACGGCCTATGACGATGCGCTGGGCGTGACGGCGGCGTTCAACAAGAACCTGCTGCGCAACGTCAATGAACTGCTGGGGGCCGATTTCGAGGTGCGTCAATGGCGGCATGTGGCGTTTTTCAATGCCGGGCTTTCGCGCATCGAAATGCACCTGGAAGCGATTTGTGACCTGACGGTGAGCTGGTCGGGCCACAGCCGGCGCTTTTTGGCCGGCGAGCGGATACACACCGAAAGCTCGTACAAATACACTGTTGAGAGCATGACGGAGCTGCTCCGGCAGGCCGGCTTCAGGCAGGTGCGGCACTGGAGCGACCCGAAAGACTGGTTCGCGGTGTTCTGGGCCGCCGTGTAGTTTTCTGGAACCATTTTTCAAGTCAAATACGGCTCCAGCGCAAGCAGTGCCTGCGCTAGCAGCTATAAAATAAATAGCAATTTGACAGCATGACCGTCATTCCTGCAAAGGCGGAAATCCAGCCGGAGCCGGATGGCACTGGATGCCCGCCTCTGCGGAATGACGCGGGAAAAGCGGATCTGAGCCAGGTGGCCAATCAGGCCAAATACAGCCCAAGCGCAATCAGTGCCTGCGCAAGCAGCTATCGAAACAAGAGCAAATTTTTCTGACAGTCAACTTGCCCAGGCGCCGCTTCAGGCGCGTTCGGCGACCCAGCCCTGGACCGATTTCAAGGCCGCATCCAGATTGGCCGCATCGGTGCCACCGGCCATCGCCATGTCGGCCTTGCCGCCGCCCTTGCCGCCCACCTGCTGGGCGACGAAATTGACCAGCTCACCGGCCTTCACCCTGGAGGTGGCGTTGCTGGTGACGCCGGCGGCGATCTGCACCCTGCCGCCCTCGACCGCAGCCAGCACGATGACCGCCGTCTTCAGCTTGTCTTTGAGCTTGTCCATGGTGTCCCGCAGCGTCTTGGCGTCCGCGCCTTCAAGCCTTGCGGCCAGCACCTTCAGGCCGTTCACGTCCACCGCCTGCAGCATCAGCTCGTCGCCCTGCGACGACGCCAGCTTGCCCTTGAGCGCGGCGACTTCCTTTTCCAGCGACCTCACCTGATCCAGCACCTGGCCGATGCGGTTTTGCAATTCGGACGGGCTGGCTTTGAGCGTGCCGGCGGCCGACTGCACGGTGGCTTCGAGCGACTGCAGGTAGGCCAGCGCGTTTTCGCCGGTGACGGCCTCGATGCGCCGCACGCCGGCGGCGACGCCGCTTTCGCTGACGATCTTGAACAGGCCGATGTCGCCGGTGCGCCCGACATGGGTGCCGCCGCACAGCTCCTTGCTGGAGCCGATGCTCAGCACCCGCACCTTGTCGCCGTATTTCTCGCCGAACAGCATCATGGCGCCGGTCTGCTGCGCCGCTTCCATGTCCATTTCGCTGGCATCGGTGGCAATGTTCAGCAGAATCTCGGCGTTGACGATGGCTTCGATCTCCCGGATTTGCGCATCGGTGACCGGCGCGTTGTGGGCAAAGTCGAAGCGGGTGCGGTCGGCGTTGACCAGGCTGCCCTTTTGCTGGACATGGCTGCCCAGCACCTCGCGCAGCGCCTTGTGCATCAGGTGGGTGGCGCTGTGGTTGCGCACCGTGGCGGCGCGCACCGCCGTGTTGACCTGCGCGGTGACTGCATCGCCGACGCTCAAAATTCCGGCTTCCTGCGTGCCGTGGTGGCCGAACACATCGGCCTTGATCTTCAGGGTGTCATCGACCGTGAAGCTGCCGCTAACGTGGATCAAGCGGCCCTGGTCGCCGACCTGCCCGCCGCTTTCAGCATAGAAAGGCGTGGTGCTCAGCACGACGACGCCGCTTTGCCCGGCGTTCAGTGTCTGTACGGCCACGCCGTCGGCATAGAGCGCGACGACCTTGGCGGGCTCTTCCAGCAACTCGTAGCCGGTGAACAGATGGCCTTCGCCAGCGTAGTCGAGGGCGCGGTCCATCTTGAACTTGCCGGCGGCCCTGGCCTGGGTCTTCTGCCTGTCCATGGCCAGCGCAAAACCGGCTTCATCGACGCTCAGACCGCGCTCGCGGCAGACATCGGCGGACAGGTCTAGCGGAAAGCCGTAGGTGTCGTGCAGCTTGAAGGCCACGTCGCCCGGCAGCACCTGCACCCCATCGGCCAGTGCGGCATCGAGAATCTGCATGCCGACTTCCAGGGTCTCGAAGAAACGCTCTTCTTCAACTCTCAACACCTCGGTGATTCGCTTTTCATCAGCCTTCAGGCGCGGATACGCATCGCCCATCAACTGCACCAGATCAGCCACCAGCTTATGGAAAAACGGCGTCTTCTTGCCCAGCAGGTAGCCGTGCCGAATCGCCCGGCGGATGATGCGGCGCTGCACATAGCCCCGGCCTTCATTCGACGGATTCACGCCGTCGCTCACCAGGAAGGCCGTGGCGCGGATGTGGTCGGCAATCACCCGCAAGGATTTATGGCCCAGGTCGGACTCGCCGGTTTCGCGGGAAGCCGCCTTGATCAGCGCATCAAAAATGTCGATCTCATAGTTGCTGTGGACATGCTGCAGTATGGCGGCCAGCCGCTCCAGGCCCATGCCGGTATCGACGCAGGGCGCCGGCAGCGGCGTGACCGAACCGTCGGCGGCCATGTTGAACTGCATGAACACGTTGTTCCAGATCTCAATGAAGCGGTCGCCGTCTTCACCGGGGCTGCCGGGCGGGCCGCCGGGGATGTGGTCGCCGTGGTCGTAGAAGATTTCCGAGCAGGGGCCGCACGGGCCGGTGTCGGCCATCATCCAGAAATTGTCGGACTTGTAGCGCCCGCCCTTGT
>JAQGNK010000029.1 GCA_028291905.1 Polaromonas sp. | reverse complement strand
CGCCGAACAGCGCCACCGGCGCCAGGTCGCCGCCCAGCCGCAGCGCCAGCGCTGGGGCGTCGCCGGCGCCGACCCGCTCGAAGCGCAACTGCATCACACCGCCGCAGCACTGGCCCAGCGACGGGCCGAGCGCAAAGCGCGCCGACACCGCCGACACCGCCGGCAGGGCCTGCGCCGGGCCGGCGTTCAGCATCCGCCGCGCCCTGGCAATCGCCTGGTATTCCAGATGGCCGCCGCCGACGGTGCCGACCAGCGCATCGCTGAAAACCGCCATCCAGGTGCCGGCCTCGCGCGGCGCCGAGCCCTGGGTCGATTCGACCTGCACCAGCACGGCGGGCTGCCGTGCCAGCCGGGCTAAAAAATCTGAAGTGTGGCGGCTGGGGCTGAGGGTAACCATGTTGACCTGTCTGCAGGATAAGTGGCGTAATAGCTGGTGAAATGAGCCCATAGCCGGGGCCGGCCATGACACCACGCCATCGTAATACCGGCATGGCGCCAGCCCACTTCAGTCCGGCACCAGCCTCAAGCAAGCCCCAAGGAGAAACATGACATGTCCGAGAAACCGCGCCGCTTCTGGCTCATGAGGCTGTTTGCCGCCGCTGCCGCCGCGCTGCTCAGCGCCTGCCAGACCAGCATGGACATCCTGAGCCGGTCCGCGCCCCCGGGCCCGGCCGCTGCCAGCCCGGCCGGCGTCATCGGACCGGTTGCCGGTCCCAGGGGCTCGGCGCGCAGCTCGGCGGCCGCCACGCCCCGCGCCTACCGCGAGGACGGCGCGACCCACCTGTACGGCCTGAATGCCGAGCGCATCTACAAAGGCCGGATGCCGCCGCAGCTGTATGCGGTCGGGGTGCTGAACGTGGAGATCGACCGGGTAGGCCGGGTGACCCGGCTCGACTGGATGCGGGCGCCGCGCCATGCGCCCGAAGTGGTGGCCGAGATCGAGCGCACCGTGCGGCAGGCGTCGCCGTTTCCGGTGCCGGTGCGGCTCGGCAAGGTGGTCTATACCGACACCTGGCTGTGGCACAAGAGTGGCAAGTTCCAGCTCGACACGCTGACCGAAGGGCAGGACTGAAGCGCCATGGCCGCAAGGCCGCCACCAGACCGTGCAGCCAGCGCCCTCCTATCTGCCGGCAATCGCTTTGCAGGCAGGCCAGTACCAGTCAAAAACCTCCCGCGCCTTGCCGGCCAAGGGCGATTTCAAGTCGCGGAACAGCTCCGTGACCAGGGCGACGGTGGTGTTGGGCACGGCGCCGGCACTTGTCAGCCGCGACACGGCCACGTCATGGCCCAGGGCGGTCATGCCGCCGACGGCGTCCACCACGAACATCGCTTCATAGCCTTCCTTCAGCGCATCCTCGACCGGAAACGCCAGGTATATCTCGGTGTACAGCGCGCCGAAGACCAGGCGGCGCTTGCCGGTGGCGGTCACCGCCTGACGGAAGGCGTCGTCCTCCCAGGCATTCATCGAGCTGCGGTCGATGATGGTGGCACCGGGCAGTTCGGCGGCAATGGCCCCCGGGTGGGGCCGTTGACCTTCAGGTCAACGCCTACGGTGTTCTGGATCATCGGGATGTCGAAAGCCTGGGCGACCTTGATCAGGAAGCGGGTGTTCAGCTCGACCAGTTCGGGAGGCGTCGTGGAACGGAGGTTTGAGAACATCGCGTCCTGCTAGTCGATCAGCACCAGCGCGACATCTTCATGCTTCCACACGCCCAGAGATGGTTTATTCGCAATCGTCGGTCAATCCCTTTTTATTTGCACATCAGATGAAAAATAAGCCTGCCTTCGATCCCAGGCCTTGCGGTTCGGCTGAACCGTCATGGCAATGTATCGGGCGGCAAGCCATGACAAAAGCCTATATTTCCTGATGATTTCCATCGTATTGACAGATGGATTGGGCCTGGGCTTAATCGCCCGATGCTTGAAACCGTTTCCCTTGACAACTTGCGGGTGTTTGTGGCGGCCGTCGATGAAGGCAGCTTTTCGGGCGCAGGCCGCAAGCTGCGCCGGGCCCAGTCGCTGATCAGCCAGAACATCCGCAACCTGGAAGCGCACATCGGCGTCACGCTGTTTGACCGCGCCTCCCGCCTGCCGGTGCTCACGCCCGAGGGCAAGGCGCTGCTGGCCGACGCCAGAAGGCTGATCGACCAGATGAATGCCTTCAAGGCCAAGGCCAAAGAGATTTCCAACGGGCTGGAGCCCGAACTGACGCTGGCCGTCGATGTGCTGTTTCCGATGGCAGCGATTGCCACGGCGGCCCAGGCGTTCGCCGTCAGGTTCCCGGTCACGCCCTTGCGGGTTCATGTCGATGCGCTCGGCGGGGTCGCCAAGCGCGTGCTCGACGGCGACTGCAGCCTGGGGGTCATCGGCTCGCTGCCGGACGTGCCCCATCCCCTGGTGGCCGAGCGGCTCGCCGGCATGCTGATGGTGAGGGTCGCGTCTGCAGCCCATCCGCTGGCACTGCGCCAGGCGGCGCCGACGGAGGCCGAACTGGCCCAGCACACCCAGCTGATTCTGACGGACAGCACCAAGCTGTCTGAGGGCCGGCAGTTCGGTGTGTTGTCAGCCAACGTCTGGACACTGGGCGATTTGTCAACGAAACGGTTTTTCCTGCTGGCGGGCCTGGGATGGGGCGCCATGCCCATGCCGATGGTCGAGGAAGACATCGCGGCGGGTCGGCTGGTGCTGCTGGACCAACCGACAGAGTCCCCTGGGGCATCCGGAGGAATGGGTGGCGCCGTCGTGCCGATGTCGGTCGTCTATTCGGCCATCGCCCCGCCGGGGCCTGCGGGGCGATGGATGGTCGATAAGCTGCGCCGCTGCGCCGAGGCGTTCGAGGCCGGCAGAGGAACTGCCGCCACCTGAAGATGCCCTCTGAACGCGTCATTCGTTCAGCCTAATGCCGCCCTCAAGCTGGAATCATCCGGTGAACACGGGTGTGCGGCCTTGCGCTGCCGCGCCCGGCAGGCGTGCCCGCAGGGCCTGGATGTTGGCTTCGCCTTGCGCCAGCGCCCTGGCATTGGTATGGACCGAATAGCTCCCGGTGACCAGCTCATGAGGATGGGGAACGGCGGAGCCGATGACGAAGACGGCGCCCTCGCCGCCCGCTTCGAGCACGATGGGGCCGGCGCCATCGAAAACCACCATTTCACCGGCCAGCGCCGCGTTTGCGCCCGTCAAGCCGCCATGGCTGACGGCCAGCCAGGCCACGCCGTGGCTGGCCGGCGGCGAATAGGTCCAGGCCTGGCCGGGTTTGAGCGTGACCATCAAATAGTTGATGCCCGCCGGCGAGCGGACCGGGCTGGCGGCGCCTTCATGCGCGCCGAGGATAACGGTCGCAGGCCCGGCCAACGGCATGGCCGAGGCTTCGAGGTACTGGCTGTCCACCGGGCCGTTCTCCAGTTCGGGCGGCAAGGCCAGCCAGAGCTGAAAACCGACAATGCGCGCCGAGGAGCCGTGCGACATCTCCTTGCCGTGCCAGACCCCCGCGCCCGCGCGCATCCATTCGACGCCGCCATAGCCCAGCACGCCCTTGCCGGACGGGGGTCCATCGAAATGAAAGTTGCCTTCAGCGGCCACGGTCATCGTGGCAATGCCGGAGTGCGGATGAATCGGCATGGCCGAGGCAAACGAGGCGTCCGCCGAAAACAGGTCGAGGAAGACGAAGGGTTTCACTACCTTGCCCAGGTCGCCGGGGCTCATCAGGCGGGTGATCGGGCCGTGTCGCTGCCCCCTGGTTCGGTAAACGATGTGCCGCTGGAGAGTGCCTGGGGTGGAGTTAGCCTTCACGATGGTGATTCCTTTGTAGTTGATTCGTCGTTTTGTTGCGTCTGAACGGCAGCCGGAAGCTGCGCGCGGTTCGACCATCAGTATCTTGAGCCTGGGCACGCATTTCAAAGCCTCGAAAAACAGATGTTCTCCATCTGGAATCGGGATACATGCGCAGGCCGGCACCACGGCAAAGCGCGTTTCAGCGCAGCGGATTCATGCTACTTTATCCATAGCTGCCTGCGCAAACTGCACTTGCTCCGGAGGCCTTTTTTACCTGATTAGATACATGCCTCGGACAATAGAAACCGTCATTCCCGCGAAGGCGGGAATGACACACGGAACAAACACGACTGCGGTATGTATCTACTCAGGCTGTTTGATGCTTGATGCTTGATGCTTGTTTTGGCCAAGCGCCTGCGTGATAGCACACCGCACTGGCCGCCTGCACCGCCGCCCTGGCCCTGTGCTGGCCGGACCGCAGCCATAATTTGCACGCCCCGTTGCCGCCTATTCCCTTTTTCAGCTTTTCCCCGCTTTTCCCGTCAGCCAGGGCGCAGAGCCCTCAGTCCCGCTGCAGCGGCAGGCCAAGGGCCACCCGCGTTCCCTGCGCTCCGCTGTCCAGGGCCAGGCTGGCGCCCAGCGCACTGGCGCGGGCCTGCATGTTGGTCAGGCCGCGCCCGTGCGCCGGGCCATCGGCCGCGCCGCCGTGGCCGTTGTCGGTGACGCTGACTTCGAGCTGCCCGCCCAGGCGCCGCAGCGCCATGGTGACGACGCTGGCACCGCTGTGGCGCACCGCGTTGGTCAGCGCCTCCTGCACGATGCGCAGCAGCTGCAGCACCCGCTCGGCGTCCAGCCAGGGCAGCTCGGGCACGTCGTCGCCGACCTGCCAGTCCAGCCGGATGCCGGCCGCCGCCAGCCGGGGCGCGAGCCGGTAGCGCAGGTTGCCCAGCACCGTCATCGGGTCGCGCTCGTCGCCGGCCAGCGAATCGACCACCATGCGCAGGTCGTCCAGGCCGTCCTGCAAGGTCGCCACCAGCAGCTCGGTGTCGCCGCCCGGCGAGCGCGCCTGCCGCAGCGCCGACAGCAGATGCAGCCCCAGCCCGTCGTGCAGGTCGCACATCAGCCGCTCGCGCTCCTGCGCCTGGGCCTGCGCCCGCTCGGTCTCGCGCAGGCGCTGGAAACTGCGCTCCAGCGCCAGGTGCTGGGCCTGCACCTCGCTCCTTCTCCCCGGAGAAGGAGCCAAGGCAGCGGGAAACTTGCGCAATCAAGCATAAAAAGTTCCGCCAGCGCAGGCAGTACTTGCGCAAGCAGCTATCAAACCGATAGCAATCAGACTGCCGGGCTGGAACTTTTTCAAGCCAGGCTGGGCTCGCTTTGCTTCATCCGGGCATGGCCTGGATAGTATTTACCCAGCCTCACCGCCTGTGCTGCACGCGGCCTATTCGATCTTCAGGTTCTGCGACTTGACCACGTTGCGCCAGGCGCGGTAGTCGGCCTCGATGAAGTGGCCGAGCAGCGCAGGCGAGCCCGGCGCGGCCTCCACCGCATCGGTCTTGAAGCGCGCCAGCACGTCGGGCAGCGCCACCACCTTGTTCAGCGCCGCATTCAGGCTGTTGAGGATGGCGGCGGGGGTGCCAGCAGGCGCCATCAGGGCAAAGTAGTTCACCACGTCAATGCCGGGCAGGCCGGCTTCGGCCATGCTGGGCACGTCGGGCAGCGCGCTGGAGCGTTTGGCGCTGGTCACGGCGAGGGGCTTGATGCTGCCGTTTTTGATGAAAGGCAGCAGCGCCGGAATGGTGCCGGTGACCAGCTGGATTTGCCCGCCGATCATGTCCATGGTGGCCGGCGCCACGCCCCGGTAGGGAATATGGGTGATGAAGGTGCCGGTTTTTGCCTTCAGCAGCTCCAGCACCAGGTGGTTCACCCCGCCCGCGCCGGCCGAGCCGTAATTGAGCTTGCCGGGATTCTTGCGCGCCAGCGTGACCAGCTCCTTCATGCTGTTGGCCGCCAGCGAGGTGTTGGCCGCCCACACCAGCGGGCCGCTGGCGATCATCCCGACCGGGGCGAACTGGCGCAGCGGGTCGTAGTTGGCGCCGGGCACAGAGGCCGCCACGGTGGTGAAGGGCGAGGCCACCAGCAGCAGCGTGTAGCCGTCCGCCGGCGACTGCGCCACATGCTGCGTGCCGATGGCGCCCGATGCGCCGGCGCGGTTTTCCACCACGAAGGTCGCGCCCATCACCTCGCCGAGCTTTTGCGCCACCAGCCGCGCCATGGCGTCGGTGCCGGCGCCGGGCGCGAAAGGCACGACGATCCTGATGGGCCGGTCCGGGTAGCCGGCTGAAGGCGCTTGCGCCAGCACGGCCGGCGCCAGCAGGCTGCCCGCCGTAGCGGCACACAGCATCAGGGCCTGGCGGCGCCGCACGGGAGTCGATAAAGAGGCATTCATGGTGGACAAGAGGTAGAAAGTTGGCAACGACATGATTGTCACCGCCAGAGGTGACGGCGCCGTGACAACGCCATGACAGGCCATCGGGCGGCTTGGGCTGGCCTGGCCTGGCTTGTCGTGGCGCAGGCGGCTCGCGGCTCATGCCGGACAGCCGCCCTGCCCTGCAGCCTTCGGCTGCCGCCGCCACACTGGCAGCATACCCGGACTTGCCGCCGGCTCGCTTGATTCACTGGCGCAGCCTTTTCAGGTGACTGAAACTGCATACAGCCATTGTCTTCATGACTATGATCAATCCATGGAATCATCCGCCACCCACACCATTGTCGAAGCCCTGACCAAAGCCATCGTCGAGCACCGGCTTCACCCCGGCACCAAGCTGGCCGAGCAAAAACTGGCCGACCATTTCGGCGTGTCGCGCACGCTGGTGCGCCAGGCGCTGTTCCAGCTGTCGCAAAACAGGCTGATCCGCCTGGAGCCGGCGCGCGGCGCTTTTGTCGCCGCGCCGTCGGTGGCCGAATCCCGGCAGGTGTTCGCGGTGCGGCGCATGCTGGAGAGCGAGATGACGCGGGCTTTCATCCGCGAGGTCACGCCGTCCAAGATCAAAGCGCTGAAGGACCATATTGCCCGTGAGGGTCAAGCCGTGGCCAAGGGCGACGTGACCGGGCGCACCGAGCTGCTGGGAGACTTTCATGTGCGCATGGCCGAGCTGATGGGCAACCAGGTGCTGGCGCAGCTGCTGGGCGAGCTGATCTCGCGCTGCGCCCTCATCACCCTGATGTACCAGAGCGCCAGCGCGGCCGCGCATTCGAACGACGAGCACCAGGAAATCGTCAAGGCGCTGGCCGCGAAAGACGAAGCCCTGGCGGTGCGCCTGATGAACGAGCATTTGCTGCATGTCGAGCAGAACCTGACCTTTGACCGCAAGCTGCCGACCAACGATATTTCAATGGCCCTGTCGTAGCGGCCGGCGGCCGGCGGCCGGCCGTTCAGGAAACCCGGACCGCCTGGCGCGCCAGCAGTTTCCAGGCGCCGCCCTGGCGCTGCCAGACCTGCAGCACATTGAGCTTGACGGCGCCGGGCTTTCCGCTGTCGTTGGTGGTGGCGGTGAGGACGTGGCGAATCACGCCAACATTGTCCGAGACCTTGACGGTTTGCTCAGTGATCCCAATCGTCACGAAGTCCGAGGCGCCGCTCATCAGGTCGCCGATGAAGCTGGCCTTGGTGTCAACCCGGCCGCTTGAATGGCCGTAGTTCAGCCCCTCCGCCACCAAGGCATCGAGCTTGGTGGCGTCAGGCTCGATCATCGCCAGCCGCAGCCTCTCGGCGGCGGCGCCCACATCGTCATTGCCGCCGGAGCCCGACGGCATGGCCGAGCAGGCGCAAAGGGCGGCTGCGGCCAGCACCAGCGCAAACAGATTCTTGAAACTGAACATTGATTTTTCTCCATTGAATGTTTTGAAACCAGGTTTCCCCCGATGGGCGGCGCACCTGTGCGACTTATCGAAAGTCGACAAGTTGTTAGACATCATATGAATTGAAATCGCGCTGAAAATAAGGGTAAACCTGCGTTTTTGCAGTTTTTCTAATGAATATTTTTAATGTTGTACGACGAGTTGCGCAAACATGCAGTGAAACCGCCGCACTTCAGGTTGCCGCCAGGGGCAGGCGTTCAAGGTCAGAACTTTGTTACCTTTATCAGGGTTCCTACTGATCAGGCCGCTTGATACTCTGTATACATTGAAGTTCACAAACAGGTATGCATAAGCCTTGCCCAACGCTCAGGCCCTGCACGCATCCCGCAGCCCTTTGTGATTCAACCCAACCGGAGACAAGGCAATGCCAGCCACCATTCATGGCGTACCGGGTGCCGACACCCGCCTGATCAATGAAGACCTGGCGCCGGTCACCGGCGCGGGCAAGACCTGGTCGGCCTACAGCGTGTTCGCCATGTGGATGTCGGACGTGCACAGTGTGGGCGGCTACACCTTCGCGGCCAGCCTCTTTCTGCTCGGCCTGAGCGGCTGGCAGGTGCTGATCGCGCTGGTGGCCGGCATCGGCATCGTCAATGTGCTGATGAACTGGATCGGCCGGCCGAGCCAGCAGCACGGCATTCCGTTCCCGGTGATGGCGCGGGTCAGCCTGGGCGTGATGGGCGCCAACTTCGCCGCGGTGATTCGCGGCGTGGTCGGCATCGTCTGGTACGGCGTGCAGACCTATTTCGCCTCCAAGGCGGTGGCCACGCTGGTGCTGGTGTTCTTCCCGGCCGCCGCGTCGCTGCAGGCCAGCAACTTTTTGCGGCTCGACCTGCTGGGCTGGGGCTGCTTTCTGTTCATGTGGCTGTTCCAGCTGCTGATCTTCCAGCGCGGCATGGAAGCGATCCGCAAGTTCATCGACTTCTGCGGCCCGGCGGTTTATGTGGTGATGTTCCTGCTGATGGGCTGGATCATCTGGAAGGCCGGCTGGGGCGCGCTGGACCTGACCCTCAGCGACAAGGTGCTGACCGGCAGCGAGTCCTTCATTGCCATGGGCAGCGCCATCTTGCTGGTGGTGAGCTACTTTGCCGCCCTGCTGCTGAACTTCGGCGACTTCTCGCGCTATGCCAAGACCGAGCGCGACATGAAGGTCGGCAACTTTCTCGGGCTGCCGGTCAACTTTTTGCTGTTCGCCATCATCGTCGTGGTCGTCACTTCCGGCAGCGCCAAGGTGTTCGGCCACATGATCATGGACCCGATAGAAATCGTTTCGCGGATCGACAACAAATGGGCCGTGGTGCTGGGCAGCATCACCTTCATCATCGCCACCATGGGCATCAACATCGTGGCCAACTTCGTCTCCCCGGCCTACGACATCGCCAACCTGTTTCCCCGGCATGTGGACTTCAAGAAAGGGGGGCTGATCGCCTCCATTTTGGCCGTGCTGGTCTGCCCCTGGATTTTCGTGGACAGCCCCAAAGCCATCACCGTGTTCGTCAGCATGTTCGGCGCGGTGCTGGCGCCGATGTTCGGCGTGATGGTGGCCGACTTCTATCTGCTCAAGAAACAGGTGATCGATGTGGCGCAGCTCTACTCCATGGCCCCTGGCGGGCGCTACCACTACGACGGCGGCTGGAACAAGGTCGGCCTGGCCGCGCTCGGGCTGTCCAGCGTGATTGCGATAGGCTGGGAATTCTCCACCCAGCTGTTCAAGGTGCTGCCGCCCAACAATTTTGGCTGGGTCATCGGCGCCGTGTCGGGCGCAGTGATCTACCTGTTGATGATGCGCGGGGCGCACCGGGCTTGAGCCTGCGGGCTGCGCTTCACGCGCCTGCCTTGCACCCATGGCCGGGCTTGACACTTGGCGTCATCGGCTGGCCGGCCAATGTTTTCCTGCGGGAAAGCCCTTGTCCGGGCTGGAACGGTGCCTTTGTCTGACCAATTGCGTTACCCTTCAAACCCAAATTTAATTTTGCGATTCACTAGTCGCATCCAAGGAGGCAAACCATGAGCAATTCCCTTTCCCCCGCCGAGCTGGCACTGCGCGAGGCCGCCCGCGACTACCACCGCCTGCCCACGCGCGGCAAGATTTCGGTCACCCCGACCAAGCCCCTGTCGAACCAGCGCGACCTGTCGCTGGCCTACTCGCCCGGCGTCGCCTACCCGTGCCTGGACATTCAGGCCGACCCGTTGCTGGCCCACGACTTCACCTCGCGCGGCAACCTGGTCGGCGTCATTACCAACGGCACCGCCGTGCTCGGCCTGGGCAACATCGGCCCGCTGGCTGCCAAGCCGGTGATGGAGGGCAAGGGTTGCCTCTTCAAAAAATTCGCCGGCATCGACGTGTTCGACATCGAGCTGGCCGAGAACGACCCCGACAAGCTGGTCGAGATCATTGCCGCCATGGAGCCGACGCTGGGCGGCATCAACCTCGAAGACATCAAGGCGCCCGAGTGCTTCTACATCGAGAAAAAACTGCGCGAGCGCATGAACATCCCGGTGTTCCATGACGACCAGCACGGCACCGCCATCATCTCGTCGGCCGCGCTGCTCAACGGCCTGGAGCTGGTCGGCAAGTCCATCGAGAACGTCAAGGTCGCGGTCTCCGGCGCCGGCGCCGCCGCCCTCGCCTGCCTGGACGTCATGGTCGGGCTGGGCGTACGGCGCGAGAACATCTACGTGTGCGACTCCAAGGGCGTGATCTACGAAGGCCGGCACGGCGGCTACGACGAATCGAAAGCCCGCTACGCGCAAAACACCGAAGCCCGCACCCTGGCCGATGCAGTCAACGGCGCCGATGTGTTCCTGGGCTGCTCGGCGCCCGGCGTCTTGAGCCAGGACATGGTGATGACCATGGCCAAGAGCCCGATCATCCTGGCGCTGGCCAACCCGGAGCCCGAGATCCGGCCCGAGCTGGCCAAGGCCATCCGGCCCGACTGCATCATTGCGACCGGCCGCTCGGACTACCCGAACCAGGTCAACAACGTGCTGTGTTTCCCCTACATCTTCCGGGGCGCGCTCGACTGCGGCGCGACCAAGATCACCGAGGAAATGAAGCTGGCCTGCGTGCGCGAAATCGCCGACCTGGCAAAAGCCGACATCAGCGAGGAAGTAGCCCGCGCCTATGCCGGCAAGGAATTGTCGTTCGGCCCCGACTACCTGATCCCGACGCCCTTCGACTCGCGGCTGATCCTGCGCATCGCCCCGGCCGTGGCCAAGGCCGCCGAGGCCTCGGGCGTGGCGACCCGCCCGATCCAGGACATGGAAGCCTACCGCCAGAGCCTGAGCCGTTTTGTCTATTCAACCGGTCTGCTGATGAGCCCGGTGTTCAGCGCGGCGCGGCTGTCCGCCGCCAAGCGGGTGGCCTATGCCGAGGGCGAGGACGAACGCGTGCTGCGCGCCGCGCAACTGGTGCTTGACGAAGGCATTGCCACGCCGATCCTGATTGGCCGCCCGGCGGTCATCGAGGCCCGCATCCTGAAAGCCGGCCTGCGCATGCGGCTGGGCAAGGATGTCGAGTGCGTCAACCCCGAGGACGACGCCCGTTTTCGCCAGTACTGGGAAACCTACCACCGGCTGCTGGGGCGCGAAGGCGTCAGCCCGGAAGCGGCCAAGGCGGCAGTGCGCCGCTCGACCACCAGCATTGCCGCGCTGATGGTCAAACTCGGCGATGCCGACGCGATGCTGTGCGGGCTGTACGGCCGATTCGACGTGCACCTGGACCATGTGCGCGAGATCATCGGCCTGAAGGAAGGCGCGCCCGGTTTTGCCACGCTCAATGCGCTGATGCTGCAAAAGCACACGCTGTTCATCGCCGACACCTTCGTCAATGAAGACCCGAGCGCCGAGCAGCTTGCCAGCATTGCCATGATGGCCGCCCAGGAAGTGCGCCGCTTCGGCTTGCCGCCCAAGGTGGCGTTCCTGTCGCACTCCAACTACGGCTCGTCCAAGCGCGCCTCGGCCCTGAAAATGCGCAAGGCCCGCGACCTGTTCGTCAAGCTCGCGCCCGACGTGGAATGCGACGGCGAGATGCACGGCGACTCGGCCCTGTCCGAGACGATCCGCCAGAACTCGCTGATGGAAACCACCCTCACCGGCGAGGCCAACATCCTGATCTGCCCGAACCTGGACGCGGCGAACATTCTGTTCAACGTGCTCAAGGTCACCGGCGGCGCGGGCGTCACGGTCGGGCCGATCCTGCTGGGCGCAGCGGCCACGGTCCACGTCATGACCCCCTCGGCCACGGTGCGTCGGGTGTTGAACATGACGGCGCTGGCGGTGGCAAACGCAGGCGCGGTTCGCTGAGAGCCTGCGGGTTTACGCTCCACTGCGCGGCCATTCATTCTGTGGCCGCCGCAGCGCCCTAGCAGGGCGCTGCCGTATCTTTCATGCGGGCTGGTATGCCTTGCAAGGCCGGCACGGCAACCCCAGGCCGGCCTGAATAGCCGCCGCGTATTGGCTTGCCCACTTCGGTAGCGCCAGACGCAGTTTCACGTCTCGGTTGACAGAAAAAAGCTTAATCACTGGGCACGGCAGCGCCGGGGTTCCCAATTTTTGTGCATGCACATCATCCGGCGCCCCCAGCGCCGCCCAAATCGTGCACACGAATAGTGCATTCATATTTTGTGCTCATTTTTTGTACACAAAATTGAATTTTCTGCTGTATGGCATTCATTCAGGGCTGGCACATTCCGTGCTGTATGCAGTCTGATGCCCTGGATTGCAGGCGTCGCGCACAGCCCGAATGCCCCCTCTACAACAGGACTCCACTTGATGATGCCCATTTACAAACTCACCGCCCTTGTGTCGCTGCTGGTTGCAGGCACTGCCGCCATGGCCGCCGACTGGAGCAATGCCACGATTGGCTACCGCTACGCGCCCAGCCAGTCCGAACCGGGCGTGTCCGACAAGGTGTCCAAAAATATTCTCAACTTCACCTATGTCAGCGGCGACAAGCTGGGAAGCAACTTCTTCACGATTGACTTGCTGAAGTCCAACTCGGCCGACCCTGCGCGCAATGGCGGCGGCGGCGCGCAGGAGTGGTACGGGTTCTACCAGCGTGACTTTTCCCTGAAAGCCATGACAGGCAACACCACCGGCTATGGCTTTGCCAAGGACATCAAGTTCGTGGGCCGCGTTGACGCCGGCACCAAGAACACCGCTTTTGCCCCGTCGCCGCGCAAACTGCGCGTTGGCGTTTCCGCCGCCATGCCGGTCACCGCAGGCTTTTGGGATATCGGCATTCAGGCCTACAAAGAGGCCAACCACAACGGCATCGTTGGCAAAGCCGTTCATTTCGACACAGCGCCCGCGCTGGTGACGGCCTGGCTGATTCCGGTGGGCAGCCTTGGCGCGTTCAGCGGCTTCGTGGACGTGATCGGCCCCAAGGGCAAGGACGGTTTCGGCATTGAAACAAAAACCGAGGTGCTGGCGCGCGCCAAGTTCATGTTCAATGTCATGGGTGCGGCAAGTGGCCTGACCGCCGGCTTTGGCATCGAGCACTGGTCCAACAAGTTCGGCAACGACAACAGCATTGCCGGGGTCAGAAATTCCGCCAAGGCGACCACGCCCCTGCTACTGGTGGAATACAAGCTCTAGGCGTTTGTGCTCTCTTTGCCATGAAAAGCCCGAAAGGGCTTTTCATGAGCCGCCTCCCCCGTCTCGCCAAACCGGGAAAACAAGTTCGGCCAACGACATGTGAAAGGTTGATGACCCGCTACAGTTGCCGCATGGGCTGGTTTCTTGCTTGAGAAATGGCGCTGCTGCCTTTTTTGCCATGCATTCAACACTTGGCCCGCCCGGCTTTTCCATCCAAACAAACCGCACCACATCCCATGAAAAAATACGCATTCAACACCTGTACTCCAAAGGCTGTGTTCGTCAACGGCGTGGCGGCATGCCTGCTGGTGGCCACGCTGGGAAGTGCCCAGGCCCAGAACACGCCGCTCAAGTTCCAGCTCGACTGGCGCTTTGAAGGCCCCAGCGCACTGTTCATCACGCCGGCGGCCAAGGGCTATTTCAAGGACGTAAAGCTCGACGTGACGGTCGACGCCGGCAACGGCTCGGGCGGCACGGTGACGCGCGTGGCCTCGGGCGCCTATGACATCGGCTTTGCCGACATGGCCGCGCTGATGGAGTTCCATGCCAACAATGCCGATGCGCCGAACAAGCCGGTCGCGGTGATGATGGTGTACAACGACACGCCGGCCTCGGTCATGGCGCTGAAGAAATCCGGTATCAAAACCCCCGCCGACCTGAGCGGCAAGAAGTTCGGCGCGCCGGTGTTCGACGCCGGCCGCCGCGCCTTCCCGATCTTCGCCAAGGCCAACAACATCACCAACGTGAACTGGACCGCGATGGACCCCGCGCTGCGCGAAACCATGCTGGTGCGCGGTGACATCGACGCCATCACCGGCTTCACCTTCACCTCGCTGCTGAACCTGGAGGCGCGCGGCGTCAAGGCCGATGACGTGGTGGTGCTGCCCTACCCGAACTACGGCGTCAAGCTCTACGGCAACGCCATCATCGTCTCGCCCAAGCTCATCAAGGAGAACCCGGCGGCGATCAAGGCCTTCCTGATGGCTTTCACCAAGGGCGCGAAGGAAGTGATGGCGAATCCGGCCGCCGCGATTGCTGATGTCAAGGCGCGCGACGGCATCATCAACGCCGAACTCGAAACCCGCCGCCTCAAGCTGGCCATCGACACGGTGATCAACAGCCCGAACGCCAGAGCCGAGGGCTTCGGCCAGGTTAACGGCCCGCGCCTGAGCCTGATGGCCTCGCAGGTGTCGGACGCGTTCAACACCAAGACCCGGGTCAACCCCGAGGCGGTCTGGAACGGCTCCTTCCTGCCGACCAAGGCCGAGCTGAACGTGCTGCCCGCGAAATGATGCTTACTATTATTTTGATAGCTGGTTGCGCAGACAGAACATGCGCTGGAGCCACTTTTCATGAATAATTCGTCTCCCGTAGCCGCTAGCGCGCCGTGGTTTGTCGATTTCCAGGATGTCTGGCTGGCCTACAACGACGAGCTGCTCAAGCAGAACAACTTTGCGGTCGAGGCCATCGACCTGAAAGTCAAGCCCGGCGAGTTCATCGCCATCGTCGGGCCGTCGGGCTGCGGCAAATCAACCTTCATGAAGCTGGCGACCGGCCTGAAAATGCCGTCGATGGGCAAGATCCGCATTGACGGCCAGCCCGTGACCGGGCCGCTGAAGGTGTCGGGCATGGCGTTTCAGGCGCCCTCGCTGCTGCCCTGGCGTACCACGGTCGACAACGTGCTGCTGCCGCTGGAGATCGTCGAACCCTACCGCAGCCAGTTCAAGGCCAGGCGCAAGGAATACGAGGAGCGCGCGCGCCGGCTGCTGCAAAAGGTCGGCCTGGGCGGCTACGAGGACAAGTTTCCGTGGCAGCTGTCGGGCGGCATGCAGCAGCGTGCCAGCATCTGCCGGGCGCTGATCCACGAGCCCAAGATGCTGCTGCTCGACGAGCCCTTCGGCGCGCTTGACGCCTTCACCCGCGAGGAGCTCTGGTGCATCCTGCGCGACTTGTGGACCGAGCAGCAGTTCAACGTGATCCTGGTGACGCATGACCTGCGCGAGTCGGTCTTTCTGGCCGATACGGTGTATGTGATGAGCCGCAGCCCGGGCCGCTTCGTCGTCAAGCGCGAGATCGACCTGCCGCGCCCGCGCGAACTGGAGTTGACCTACACCCCTGATTTCATCGGCATCGTGCATGAATTGCGCAGCCACATCGGCGCCGTGCGCGGCGAGAAGCCGGTGGCTCCGAAGCCGATGTCGCCCGTGATTTCCGAGGCGACGACCCTGGCGCGGGACGCGGCCGACGAGCAGGGCATCGCGCCATGAAGCAGAAGCAGCTGGAGCGATACGCGCCCTGGGCGCTGCTGGTGGCGACCCTGGTGCTGTGGGAGGTGGTGTGCCGCGCCTTCTCGGTGAGCGATTTCATCTTCCCGGCGCCGTCGACCATCTGGGCGTCGCTGGTGGAGCATCGGGCGCTCATCTGGGGCCATGCGGTGCGCACCTTCTGGGTCACGATGGTGGGCTTCGGCCTCTCGATCGTGGTGGGCGTGCTGATGGGCTTTCTGATCGGCTCGTCGCGGGTGGCCTATGCGGCGGTGTATCCGCTGATGACAGCGTTCAACGCGTTGCCCAAGGCAGCGTTCGTGCCGATCCTGGTGGTGTGGTTCGGCATCGGCGCGGGGCCCGCGATCCTCACCGCGTTCCTGATCTCGTTCTTTCCGATCATGGTGAACATCGCGACGGGCCTCGCCAC
>JAQGNK010000560.1 GCA_028291905.1 Polaromonas sp. | reverse complement strand
GATTCGCGGCACCCAGGGCAAGGGCCTGATGCCCGACGCCACCAGCCGTTTCAGCCTGGATGGCAAGCCGATCTTTCACTACATGGGCACCAGCACCTTCAGCAACTACACCGTCGCGCCCGAGATCTCGCTGGCGAAAATCCGCAAGGACGCGCCCTTCGACAAGGTCTGCTACATCGGCTGCGGCGTCACCACCGGTGTCGGCGCCGTGATCTTCACGGCGAAGGTGGAAGCGGGCGCGAACGTCGTCGTCTTCGGCCTCGGCGGCATCGGCCTGAACGTGATCCAGGGCGCGAAGATGGTCGGCGCCGACAAGATCATCGGCATCGACCTGAACCCCGAGCGCGAGGCGATGGCGCGCAAGTTTGGCATGACGCACTTCCTGAACCCGAAAGACATCGAGGCGGCTGGCGGCAACATCGTCGATGCCATCGTACAAATCACCGACGGTGGCGCTGACTACAGTTTTGAATGCATCGGCAATACCAAAGTCATGCGCCAGGCGCTCGAATGCACCCACAAGGGCTGGGGCCGCTCCATCATCATAGGCGTGGCCGAGGCCGGCGCCGAGATCAGCACCCGGCCATTCCAGCTGGTGACCGGCCGCAAGTGGGAAGGCTCGGCCTTTGGCGGCGCACGCGGGCGCACCGACGTGCCGAAAATCGTCGATTGGTACATGGAAGGCAAGATCAACATCGATGACCTGATCACCCACACCATGCCGCTCGAAGACATCAACAAGGGGTTTGAGCTGATGAAGCGCGGCGAGTCGATTCGCGGTGTGGTGCTATATGACTGAAGCAGCCCTCGGGCCGCTGCACCGCGTGCGCGCCGGTGTGCTCGATGTCGCATTTCATGAAAGCGGACCTGCCGATGGCCAGCCGGTGCTGCTGATGCACGGCTTTCCCTATGACGTGCATGCCTACGCCGAGGTGGCGCCGCGGCTGGCCGTGCAGGGATGCCGCGTGATCGTGCCCTACCTGCGCGGTTACGGCCCCACGGCATTCATTGATGGGACGACACCGCGTTCAGGCGAGCAGGCGGCGCTTGGCGCGGACCTTCTCGCGCTGCTTGATGCGCTGGCCCTGCCGCGCGCGGTGCTGGCTGGTTTTGACTGGGGCTGCACCGCCGCTTGCGTCGTGGCCGCACTGTGGCCCGAACGCTGCACCGGCCTGGTCTCCCTCAACAGCTACAAAATCCAGAACATCGCAGGCGCGCAGGAACCCGCATCACCCGAGGACGAGCAAAAGTATTGGTACCAGTATTATTTCCACGGCGAACGCGGCCATGCCGGACTCGAACAGAACCGTCACGCGCTTTGCAAACTGCTGTGGCATTCATGGTCGCCGAGTTGGAAGTTCGACGACGCGGCTTTCGAACGCAGCGCGGCGGCATTCGACAACCCCGATTTCGTCGCCGTGGTGATCCACTCCTACCGCCATCGCTTCGGCCTGGTCGCAGGCGACCCAGCCTATGCCGACATCGAAGCGCGTCTTGCGCAGCTGCCAGCCATCTCCGTCACATCCATCACCCTCGACGGGGCCGATGACGGCGTGATGCTGACCGGCGGCACCGCCAGCCACGGCCATCACTTCACCGGCCAGCGCGAGCATCGTGTCGTGCCGGGTGCGGGCCACAACCTACCGCAGGAAAATCCCCAGGCTTTTGTCGATGCCGTCAGCGATATAGTGCGCGGCACCGCTAACACTTGACAGGTAGCCCGTGAAAAAACTTTCCGAACACCGCTGCTTTGGCGGAATGCAATGCTTTTACGAGCATGACTCGCGCGAGATCGGCCTGCCGATGAAGTTTTCAGTGTTTCTCCCGCCGCAGGCATTGACCGGCCAGGCGGGCGGCAAGGTGCCCGCGCTCATCTACCTGGCCGGGCTGACCTGCAACGAGGAAACCTTCATGGCCAAGGCCGGCGCCCAGCGCCTGGCGTCCGCGCTGGGCCTGGCGCTGGTTGCGCCCGACACCAGCCCGCGCGGGGCGAATGTTGCGGGCGAAGCCGACAGCTGGGACTTCGGCGTCGGGGCCGGGTTCTATCTCGATGCGACGGAGCAACCATGGTCCCAGCACTGGCGCATGGAGAGCTACCTGACGGCCGAGCTGCTGCCGCTCATCACCGGCGCGCTGCCGCTGGACGGTGGGCGCATCGGCCTGTTCGGCCACTCGATGGGCGGCCACGGCGCCCTGACGCTGGCGCTGCGCCACCCGGGGCTGTTCAAGTCGCTCTCGGCCTTCGCGCCTATTTGCGCGCCCAGCCAGTGCCCGTGGGGTGAAAAAGCCTTCACCGGCTACCTCGGCGCCGACACGTCAAGCTGGGCTGCGCATGACGCCACCGCCCTGATGAATCAAATAAAGTCAGCGCCCTACCCCGGCGGCATCCTGATTGACCAGGGCCTGGCTGACAAATTCCTGGCCGAGCAGCTCTACCCCGAGCAGTTCGAGGCGGCCTGCGCCGCCGCCGGCCAGCCGCTCACGCTGCGCCGCCATGACGGCTACGACCACGGTTACTACTTCATCGCCTCCTTCATCGCCGATCACCTGGCGCACCATGCCCGCCAGCTCGGGCTTGACAGCCTGAGCGCCTGAACAGGCTGGCAACAGCTTGAACCCGGCACGGGATTGAAAGCCTGCCGCGCCTCAAACCATGCAAGCGCTGGCTGGCCTGGCGCTCAGGGCTGGCCGGTGTCCATAAGGATTGCCTAAGACGCGGTGCCTAAAATCCGGCGCCATGCTGAAGACCCTCTCGCTTTTCCCTTTTTCAACCGTTCCCCACCACACTGCCGCCGCCAGCCAAACTGCCGGGCCTGCCGTGCGCCCGCTCTGGCTGGTGGTGCTGGCCAGCCTGTGGATTGCTACGGTCTGCAACCTGGCGCTGTGGCAAGAACTCGCGCGGCTGCCCGATGTCAGCGGCGACTCACTGGCCTTGGTCTGCATGGCCCTGGGGCTGGTGATTGCGCTGGCGACGGCGGGCCTGCTCAGCCTGCTCGCCTGGCGCTGGACGCTCAAGCCGGCCATCACCGTCTTTCTGCTGGCGGCAGCATTTGGCGCCTATTTCATGCTCGCCTACGGCGTGGTGATCGACAAGACGATGATGCTCAACACCCTGCAGACCGACTTGCGGGAAACCCGTGACCTGCTGAACTGGCGCCTGGGCGCAACGGTGCTGGTGATGGCGGTGCTGCCCGGCTTTTTCATCTGGCGCCAGCCGCTCAGGCAGCCCGGCCTGGGGCGGCAGGCGCTGGCCAACGCGCTGACGCTGCTCGTCAGCTGCACCCTGCTCGTGCTGGTGGTGATACTGTCGTTTCAGGGCCTGGCGCCGCTGATGCGCAACAACACCCAGTTGCGCTACCTGATCAATCCGCTCAACTCCTTTTACGCGCTCGGCGCGGTGGCCGCCAAACCGTTTTCACGCGATGAATCCAAGGTCCTGCCGCTGGGCGAAGACGCCAAGCTGGGCGCCAGCTACGCGGCTCAAGCCAAGCCGCCGCTGCTGCTCCTGGTGCTGGGCGAGACCGCCCGCAGCGGCAACTTCGCCCTCAACGGCTACGGCCGCCCGACCACGCCCGAGCTGGCGCGGGAAAACGTCGCCAGCCAGCGCAACGCCTGGTCCTGCGGCACCAGCACTGCGGTGTCGGTGCCCTGCATGTTCTCCCATTTTGGCCGCGAGGCCTACGACAGCCGCCCGGCCAACTACGAGGACGTGCTCGACGTGCTGCAGCATGCCGGACTGGCCGTGCTCTGGCTCGACAACCAGTCGGGCTGCAAGCACGCCTGCGACGGCATTCCCCATGCCAACACCAGCCAGCTCGCGGTGCCGGGCCTGTGCGAGGGAGGCGAATGTTTCGACGAGGTGATGCTGGACAAGCTCGACGAGCGCATCGCAGCCCTGGACGCCGGGCGCCGCGCCAAGGGCGTGGTGGTGGTGATGCACCAGATGGGCGGCCACGGCCCGGCCTACTACAAGCGCTCGCCGCCGGCATTCAAGAAATTCCTGCCCGAATGCACCGACAACGCGCTGCAGAACTGCAGCCGCGAAGGGCTGGTCAATGCCTACGACAACAGCATCGTCTATACCGACCATTTTTTGGGCGCGGCCATCGGCTGGCTCAAGGCGCAGGCACCGCGCAGCGCGACCGCCCTGCTCTACGTCGCCGACCACGGCGAATCGCTCGGTGAAAACAACCTCTACCTGCACGGCATGCCGTATGCCGTGGCGCCCGACGTGCAAAAACGCGTGCCCTGGATCACCTGGCTGTCGCCCGAGTTCGAGCAGCGCGGCAAGCTCAGCACCGGCTGCCTGAAGCGGCGCCTCGACGCCCGCATCAGCCACGACAACTATTTCCACTCGGTGCTGGGGCTGATGGATGTGCAGACCCGCGTTTACAAGCCCAAGCTGGATATCTACGAGCCGTGCAGGGAGCCGTGATGACTGGTTACTATTGTTTTGATAGCTACCTGCGCAGGCATTGATTGCGCTAGCGGACTGTTTCATCAAAAATTTCCTGAATCGCCAGCTTTTGAGGCGGAGCGGAATTGCATTGGCTTGCAGCCGCTGAATTTGGATAGGCCAGGGCTTTTTCTTAGCACATCTGACTGCTGAGAACAAATGCACTTTCTTATCGTAGGATGTACAAACCACAGTGCTTGATCGAAATTCGGCCTGAATACTGATCGAGCCAGTTCTTGAAAGCTGCCGGGCTTAATGCTATTTTTAATGAAGCAGACTTTCAACAAGGACAATGGAAAATGGAAAATGACAGTTTTTGCATTTGAATTCGCCACGTTATACCGCAGCTCTTTGCGATATATATTGAGTTAGGCCTCTTGCCAGAAGTACTGTATATGCATACAGTTGCATGGTGCAATCTTGCACATAAAAACAACTTCAGGATCCCCGCATGCTTGACCACATGACATTTCGCGTAGCTGACATTTCTCGGGCCAAGGCGTTTTACAGCGCAGCCTTGGCACCACTGGGCTACAGCGTCTGCTTTGAAGGCAATTACGGCGCAAACATGCTTGGCCTGGCCTACCCAGATACATCCGAGCCTGACGGAAAGAAGGCTGACGTGTGGTTCATCGATGGGCCGTCCCCATATGGCGGCCCAACCGCGACTTCTGGTTGTCACCTCGCATGGCGCGCAAAAAATCGTGCGCAAGTAGATGACTTCTACAAAGCGGCCATTGCCACTGGCGGAAAAGACAATGGGGCTCCTGGGCTACGCCCGGACTATCATGCAAACTACTATGGAGCATTTGTCATTGACCCTGAAGGCAACAACATTGAAGCGGTCTGCCATCTACCTGAGTAATCTAAATACTGAGTGCCTTTCACCCGGAGGACGCCGGGCGTATCCTGGTCGAAGTGCATCAGGTGGTGCGCGACCTGGCTGGAGCCGTTCTAGCCGATGAGCATGTCGGCCGTCGTTTCACCATGGAACGAGGTTTGATTCAAGACATGGAAGTCTGCCCGCTTCCATCGTCCTGCCCTACAGCCTGACCCGGCGCTGAGCGAACGCTTTCTGGCAGCGACGGCGTTTCCTCGCAAGGCGACCTCGCCGCAAATGCTGCAGTCCGGCTGCCTTCAAAATCAGCCCTGACCTGATCCAGGCCTTGGCACCACGCCAAAGCAACGGCCACTCCTATTTTGATAGCTGTCCGCGCAAGCAGCGCCTGCGCCAGAGGCTGATTTCATCAATAAATTGCTAAATAACCCGCTTTCAGGCCGAACGCTTTTCCAAGCCTCCATGCGCGCCAGCCCCAAGCCTTGAGCAATCCCGGCCCACCGCCCACGGTGGCGCCTCATCACCCAACCGAATTCCCATCTCCTTGCCCGGAAGCGTTCCAGAAACAGCGCTTTCAGGATGCAAGCCGGCGTCTAGCCGGCAACCGTCTTTCACGTAAATTTTTCTTAGCCTTATTTATATTTATCTTGGCTTTACAAAAATCTGGCCAAACCCTAAAAGCAGCAATTGCCGAGTTATTTTTAATCCACAAAAACAAGGAAATTAACCTTAGACCGGGTAGGGAGTATCGGCGCGCCTCTTGCAAGCAGGCATTGAAAAGTTAAGCAGACGTATCAGAAAACGCCCGGCAAAACCCGGCATTCCCTAGTTTTCTGTCATCAGGCTCACCCGCATCCTTGTGCAGCCATCAAACGCATTTCTCTTGCGCACCTTCTCAAAAATTCTCATCCGCATGCTTTTTTGCCGTGTTTCAGCTTGCGTCTGGCCTGAATTGCCAGGTGTAAGCCGGTGGTCGAAATTTCACCTGAACAACGACGCCTCGGTGGTTACTCCCGAGCAGTCATGGAACAAAACGTAAGCGAAGTATTGGATTGAATATCTGCAGATTTAATGTTTTTATCAAATTTAGACTTCCTCCAGTCCTACAAATTTTGTCTTGCGAATCCGACATTGATCGGCACAGCCTGATCCTGGAGGACTGAGAAAAAACAGATTCAACCCATGTATTTGGGCCACTGCAGGAAGGGGCAGCAAATGTATCTATCACCCAAGGCTTCGCCGGAACAATTGCGCCAGGCGCAGCAGGCGCAGCGCAACCGCCAGGACATCATCAAGGCGCTGTCGCACGGCCAGATATCCCGGCGTGATGTGTTCAAGTGGGGCCTGTTCACCGCAGGCGGTGGCCTTGCCCTGAA
>JAQGNK010000165.1 GCA_028291905.1 Polaromonas sp. | reverse complement strand
GCCGATAACCGTTCCAGCGCCCGTTTTTACGCCCTGATTCCCTGCGCCGGGCAGGGCAGCCGGGCGGGTCTAGCGGCCGGCCAGGCCAAGCAGTACCAGGAAATCGCGGGCCAGGGGATGGTGCTGCACACGCTGGCGGCTTTCGGCAAGGTGGCCCGGCTGGTCAGAACGCTGGTGGTGGTGGCGCCGGGCGACCGCTTTTTTGACGCAATGGCTGAAAGACCATTCAGCGTGGTGGATTGCGGCGGCGCCAGCCGGGCGGCTAGCGTGCGCCAGGGGCTGGATGCACTGCTGGCGTGCGGCGCGCAGGCCGGCGACTGGGCGCTGGTGCATGACGCAGCCCGCTGCCTCATCACACCGGATCAAATCAACCGTCTGATCGATGTCTGCCAGGATGACGACGTGGGCGGTTTGCTGGCGCATCAAGTGCCCGACACGCTCAAGCAGGAAGCCGGCTGCCGGGTAACGGCCACGCTGGACCGCACGGGCAAATGGCTGGCGCAGACGCCGCAGATGTTTCGCATCGGCCTCTTGATGCGGGCGCTCGATGGCGCCGAAAGCACGGGAAGTGGCGTCACCGACGAGTCGAGCGCGGTGGAAATGCTGGGCCTGGCGCCCCGGCTGGTGGCCGGCAGCGCGCAGAATTTCAAGGTCACCTACCCGGACGACTTCGCGCTGGCCGAGGCGGTCTTGCTGGGCCGCAAATGACTCGGCGGATGCGCGGGTTGATCCGCACTTTTTGCATTCCTAAATGCGTATTTGTGTTGGTCAGCAAGCAATTTTTCAGCATCAAACAGGCTTTTGGCGTAGGTAGGAACTGCGCAAGCAGCTATGAATTCAGTAGCAATCAGGCCGCTGGTTCTGCAAGCCATGGCAATTTCCTTCCGGGAATCCGGTTTTTACTTTCCAACGAAAGCCAACATTCATGACTTCAGCATCCGGCGCCGCCTTTCCCCCGTTCCGCATCGGCGAAGGCTGGGACACGCATGCGCTGGTGCCGGGGCGCAAGCTGATCCTGGGCGGCGTCGAGATCGCCCACCCGCTGGGCCTGCTCGGCCATTCGGATGCGGATGTGCTGCTGCACGCCATCATCGATGCGCTGTTGGGCGCGGCCGGGCTGGGCGACATCGGCAGCCATTTCCCCGACACCGACCCGCGCTTCAAGGGCGCCGATTCCATGACGCTGCTGCATGAGACCGGCCGCCTGCTGGCCGCGCAGGGACTGCGCATCGGCAACATCGACAGCACCATCGTGGCCCAGGCGCCGCGCTTGGCGCCGCATATTCCAGCCATGCGCGACTGCATTGCCGGGGCATTGAGCCTGCCGCCGGGCCGGGTCAACGTCAAGGCCAAGACCGCCGAGAAGCTCGGGCCGGTCGGCCAGGGCCTGAGCCTGGAAGCGCGGGCCGTGGCGCTACTTTATTGATAGCTGCTTGTGCAGGCGTTGATTGCGCTAGAGGCCTGTTTGGCTTAAATTTTTCAGCAACTCAGCCCCGGCGCAGCTTGATGTGCGCGGCCAGCCCGCCCGAGCTGGTGTTGGACAGGCTGAACAGCCCGCCCATGCGCAGCACCGTCTTCTCGGCAATCGCCAGCCCCAGGCCGGCGCCGGTGGCGGCGGTGCGGGCCGCGTCGCCCCTGAAGAACGGGTTGGTCAGCCGGGGCAGCACGGCCGGCGCCACGCCCTTGCCATGGTCGCGCACCTTGATGATGATCCAGGAGTCGCTGATCCTAGCCGAGACATCGACCAGCGCAATGCCGGTGTTAGGCGACTTGCCGTAGCGCCTTGAATTCTCCAGCAGGTTGGCGATGACCCGCGACAGGTCAACCTGGTCGGCGAGCACCTTGAGCCCCGGCGGCATGCTGACGTTGACTTCCATGTCGGGGTATTCGGCCACCGCATAAAGCGCCGCGTCGATCAGGTTGTTGAGCGAGATCGGCTCCAGGTGCGCTGGCTCGGGCCGGGCGTAGTCGAGGAACTTGTCGATGATCGCGTCGAGCTGGGCGATGTCGGCCGCCATGTGCTCGCGCGCGTCCGGGTCGGCCACGCTCATCTCGGTTTCCAGGCGCAGGCGCGCCAGCGGTGTGCGCAGGTCGTGCGAAATGCCGGCGAGCATCACCACCCGGTCCTGCTCGATCTTGGACAGCTGCGCGGCCATGCGGTTAAAGCCGATGTTGACCTCGCGTATCTCGCTGGTGGCGACCTGCTCGTCGAGCCGGCTGGCATCGAAATCGCCGTCGCGCATGCGGCTGGCCGCGAACGACAGCTGCTTGAGCGGCTGGTTGATGAGCCGGGCAATCACCGCCGCGCCGGCCAGCGACAGGGCCGCCGCCGTCATCAGCCAGATTGCCCAGGTGCTGGTGCGCGATGGCCCGAGCCGGGAGGCGTCGGTCTGCAGCCAGTAGGAATCGTCGGCGATGCCAAAGCCGATCCACAAGCCCTGCTGCTCATTCACCTTGCTGGCCACCACCGTGTCTTTGCCCAGCCTGTCGGTCAGCTCCTCGGCGATGCGAACATCGAATTCGTCGCTGATATAGGGCTCGAACTTGTCGCTGACCAGGCGAGGCGTGATGCGCACATGCTCCTCCTCGGCCAGCGTCTTGATCAGCGAGACCCGTGCAATGGTGTCGGAGTAACGCAGCGCGGCCCGCGTCAGGTTGACCAGGGTGGCGAGCTGCTGCGCGTTTTGAATGGCGCGGGGTTCGGTTTCCAGGGTGCGAAAGGTCTGCAGCCAGGCCACGATGGAGCCGAACAGCAGCAGCGCCAGAAAGAAAAATGTCCGCCAGAACAGGTTGATGCCCCGGCGCGGCCGGGCTTCCAGAGGGGCGGGGCCGGTTTCAAGGGATGAGTTGTATGAGGACTTCATGGGAGCCTGTGGCGCACTTCAGGATTCGGAAAATGCGAATGAATCAGTCGCCTGCATTGTGCAGCAAGGGCCTGGCGCCTCTTGTCAGCCATCACCCCCTGTTTCCGGGCAGGGCCCGGCAGCGCTGGTGGCTCAGCTGTTGCCGTCCGGCACGAACACGTAGCCGATGCCCCAGACGGTCTGGATGTAGCGCGGCACGGCCGCGTCGGTCTCGATCAGCTTGCGCAGGCGAGAGACCTGCACGTCCAGGCTGCGGTCGAACGGCTCGAACTCGCGGCCGCGAGCCAGCTGCGCCAGTTTTTCACGCGACAGCGGCTGGCGCGGATGGCGAACCAGGGTTTTCAGCATGGCGAATTCGCCGGTGGTCAGCGGCAGTTCCTCTCCGTTTTTCTGCAGCGTGCGCAGGCTCATGTCGAAGGAGAACGGGCCGAAGGTGATGACCTCCTGGTCGCTCGACGGCGCGCCCGGCACCTCGGCGGTGGGCCGGCGGCGCAGCACCGCATGGATGCGGGCCAGCAGCTCGCGCGGGTTGAAAGGCTTGGCCAGGTAGTCGTCGGCGCCGACCTCCAGGCCGACGATGCGGTCGACATCCTCGCCCTTGGCGGTCAGCATGATGATGGGCGTGCGGTCGTTGGCGGCGCGCAGGCGGCGGCAGATCGACAGGCCGTCCTCGCCGGGCATCATCAGGTCGAGCACGATCAGGTCCACCGCATCGCGCAGCATGATTCGGTTCAACGCCTTGCTGTCTTCGGCCAGGATGACCTCGAAACCTTCCTGGGCCAGGTAGCGGCGCAACAGGTCTCGGATACGTGCGTCGTCGTCCAGAATCAGAATTTTGTCGGCACGGGCATTGGATTGGGCTTGGAGCATGGTGTTCTTCAAATTTGTAACAGGGCCATTTTGAAGGCTGGAAACAAAAAATGTCTCTTTTTTTCTGAAAAATACATTTTTTTACTATATTTTCATTTATTTATATAAAAGCAGACTAGCAATGAAAAATGCGTATTTTGCAATCATGGCGTGCGTTGTAGAGGGGTGCGGCAGGGTTTTGGGTCTTGACAGCTCCCTTGCGATGTAGCCTTTTTTCGGTATTGGAAAAAGGCTTTTTGACATCTTTGTGCTACCGTGCCGAACCTTGGCGCTGCGTGCCCTGGCGCCGCGAGCAGCCCAGCACTGCACAGCTGGCGCTTGCCGAGCTTTTCTTCAAGCCGCGCACTTTATTTAACTCTTTTCGCAAAGGTCGAACCGCTCCATGTTTACTACTAAATTAATAGCAGCTTGCGTAATAACTGTATGCGCTACAGCCACTTTTGCACAGAATTTCCAGCATGAAGCGCTGCAAAATGTGGCCCAGCTTTCAGCCAGCGGGTCGGTGGAAGTGCAGCAGGATCTGCTGTCGATCTCGATGACCACCAGCCGCGACGGCGCCGACGCTGGCGTGGTGCAGTCTCAGCTCAAGCAGGCGCTGGAGGCGGCCTTGACGCAGGCGCGCCAGGCGGCATCGCCAGGGCTGATGGACATTCGCACCGGCAATTTCAGCCTGTACCCGCGCTACGGCAAGGAGGGCAAGATCAACGGATGGCAGGGTTCGACCGAGCTGGTGCTGGAGGGCAAGGATTTTTCCCGCATCACCACCACGGCCGGCAAGATACAGAGCCTGAGCCTGGGGAATGTCAGTTTCGGCCTGAGCCGCGAGCAGCGCGCCAGGGTCGAGGGCGAAGCCCAGGCCCAGGCGATCGAACGCTTCAAGGCCAGGGCCACCGACATTGCCAAGAGCTTTGGCTTTGCCAGCTACACCCTGCGCGAGGTGTCGATCAACGCCAATGACCAGGGGCCCGTGCCGCGCCCCCGCATGATGTCTTCGATGGCCAAGTCCGACATGACCGAGGCCGCCGTTCCGGTCGAGGCCGGCAAGAGCACGGTGTTGGTGAATGTCTCCGGCTCGGTGCAGATGAAATAAAACCGCTGGCGGCGCATGCCTTCGCGCAATGCGCGCTTTGCTGACACAACCGCCGCGCCTCGGCGCCTATGATTTCGCCATGAATGAAAACCTCGAACTCGCCAGCCAGGCTGCCCGTCAGGGACCGCTGTTCATCGTGATCAATGTGGGTTCGGGGCACCGCAACGCGGAAGATGAAAAGCAGATCATGGCCCGCGTCTTCAAGGAAGGCGGGCGCGACTTCGAGTTCTTGCAGTTCGACGGCCAGCAGCCCATCGAGATGCTGGCCCGGCGCGCCGTGGAGCTGGCCAAGGCGCGGCAGGGCGTGGTGGTGGCTGCCGGCGGCGACGGCACCCTGAATTCGGTCGCCAACGCGGTGCTGGGCAGCGGCTGCCCTTTCGGCGTGCTGCCGCAGGGCACCTTCAATTATTTCGGCCGCGACAACGCGATATCGCAGGACACCGAAAAAGCCTGCCGGGTGCTGCTGCAAGGCCAGGTCGAGCCGGTGCAGGTCGGCAAGGTCAATGGCCGGCTGTTCCTGGTCAATGCCAGCCTCGGGCTGTATCCCCAGATTCTGGAAGACCGCGAGGCCTGGAAGCAGCAGCTCGGGCGCAGCCGGTTCGTGGCTTTTCTCTCGGGCATGTCGACCTTGCTGCAGTCGCGCCATCAACTGCGGCTGAGCATCGAGTCGGCCGGGAAGACTGCTTCGTTTCGCACCCCGACCCTGTTCGTGGGCAATAACCGCCTGCAATTGGTGCAGGCCGGCATTGAGGCCGGGCATGCCGAGGCGGTGGGGCAGGGCATGCTGACCGGCATTGCCGTGCGCCCCATCGGGACGCTGGCGCTTTTCGGCCTGCTGGTGCGCGGTGTACTGGGGCGGCTGGGCGAGGCGGAGCACATCCAGAGCTTTACTTTTCGCCGCCTGACCGTCATGCCCAGGGGCCACAAGCGCATCAAGGTCGCCACCGACGGGGAAATCGCCTGGATGCAGACGCCGCTGGTGTTCGAGGTCGCCGCCCAGCCGCTGCTGCTGCTGGTGCCTGCTTCGGCCGAGCTGGCTGAGACGGAATAAGCCTGCCCTCATGACGAGTCTGCTGCAAATCTCTGATCCGCATTTTGGAACCGTCCACCCGCCCGTGATGCAGGCGCTCGAAGCCATGGCCGCAACGGTGCGGCCCGATGTGCTGGTGCTGTCGGGCGACATCACCCAGCGCGCGCGGCCCGCCGAGTTCGCCGAGGCGCGGGCTTTTTGCGACCGCCTGGGAATTGCCCGGATGCTGGCGATTCCAGGCAACCACGACATCGCCTTGTTCAATCTCTTCGAGCGGCTGGCCAGGCCCTATGCGCGCTACCTGCGGGCTTTCGGGCCGGAGCTTGAGAACTCGATTTCAACGCCGTCGCTCGAAGTCATCGGGGTGAACACGACGCGGCCCTGGCGCCACAAAAACGGCGAGGTCTCGCCAGCGCAGATCCGCCGGGTGGTGGCCGCGCTGGGCCGCTGCAGCCCGGCGCAACTGCGCATCGTGGTGGTTCACCAGCCGGTGCATGTGCTGAATCACGGCGATGAGCATGACCGCCTGCGGGGCTGGGAGCCGGCGGTCCGGGCCTGGGCCGGCGCGGGGGCGGACATCGTGATGGGCGGCCATATCCACCTGCCCTACCTGTGCGACCTGTCCAGCCGCCTGAATGGCCTGGAGCGCCGGCTGTGGTGCGTCCAGGCCGGCACCGCGCTGTCAACGCGGGTGCGCGAAGGCATTCCGAATTCAGTCAACCTGATCCGCTACGAAGGCGTGGGCCAGCCGGTTCCGTGCCTGCTGGAGCGCTGGGATTTCCACGCGGCCAGCGGCCAGTTCCGCTGCGTCCAGTCGAGCGCCTTGCCGCTGGACCCGATGCCGGCGCTATAACCGAGCCAGGCAGGCCAGGCAGGCGGGTGTCAGGTCGGCGCCCGGCGAAGCCTGCGGGCGATCAGGCGGGCGCGCAGATGGTCGTAGACCCAGTTGAAGACAAAGGTATAGGGCAGGAAAAACAGCGCAATGCCGATGTCCAGCACGAACGCTTCCCACAAGCCGATGTCCAGCCACCAGGCGGCCAGCGGCACCACCGCCAGCAGCAGGCCGATTTCAAACAGCACCGCATGCAGTACCCGTGCTGCCAGCGTGCGGGCAGTTCCCCGGTGGCGCTCGATGCGGTCGAACACGGCATTGAACAGCATGTTCCAGCTCATCGCGACCAGCGAGATCATCAGCGTCAGCAGCCCGATATGCGCCAGCGGATAGCCCAGCAGCCAGGTGCCCAGCGGCGCGCAGATGGCAATGGCCAGCACCTCGAAGACGAGGGAATGAAAGAAGCGTTCCTTGACGGACTTGGGGGGATTCATCAGACGGGTTTTCCAGCGAAGGCAGGCAGGAGGCCAAAGGGCCGGCAGGCGGTATTTTCAACGATGGCTCAGGCTGGCAGGGCTGGCGCATCGCCCCAGTGGGCTGAAAATTTGAGTTTTCAAGGTAAATCGGCCTTTGGCGCATGCAGCGTATGCGCAGGCAGCTATCTATTCAATAGCAACCAAAAACCATGGCCTCAACAAAAAAGCCTGCAAACCCAAAGGTCTGCAGGCTGCTGGCGCCAGGCGCCCGAAAGTTCCAAGCGTCAGAAGCGGTAGCGCAAGCCCACGGTGGTGGCGTTCACCCGGTCGCGTTCGCCGCCGGCGAATTTCAGGCGGTGCTCGTCATACTGCAGCACGCCCGACAGCTGCGGGGTGAACGAATACTCGGCGCCCACGCCATAGGACAGGCCAAAGCCGTTTTCCTTGCCCGAGGCCACGCCCGAGCCCGGAAATGCCGATACCTCGGTGCGGCCGTAGGTCGTGCCGAGCTTGCCAAGCAGGTTGAACGAGCCGCTGATCGGCGCCCGGCCAACCAGGCTCAGGTTGATGCCCTGGGCCTTGGTGTCGCCCCCGGCCCGCTCGATATTGCCGAAATGGGTGTAGCCCAGCTCCAGCCCGAAGTTGGGGTTGAAGAAGGTGCCGCTA
This sequence comes from Polaromonas sp., assembly GCA_028291905.1. Lineage (GTDB taxonomy): Bacteria > Pseudomonadota > Gammaproteobacteria > Burkholderiales > Burkholderiaceae_C > Polaromonas. The sequence continues at coordinate 43,382 of JAQGNK010000165.1, read as the reverse complement.
TAGATGTTGTACACCGTGTCATGGTCTTCCGATGCGAACGGGCCGATGCCGTTGCCCAGCGAATAGTTCGACTGGCCGAGGTTCAGCCCCACATAACCAGCACCGGGTCCATAGAGCGAGTAATTGCCGAAAGTACCGCTTTGGGCCTGCGCGCCGCCTGTCGCGGCCATGGCAGCTACAGCCAGCAGAGCGGCTGAAAAGGTCCGGCTCAAGAGTTTCATGGTGCTTCCTTTGATGAATGATTTTGTGAATGGACAAGGCCCATGCCTGACGAGAGCATGTGAAGGCCCCGTGCCTGATCTACTTTAAGGGTTCAGGCTCATGCAAATAGGGGTGCAAAAGTAAATGTCGTGTAGGACAAAAGGAAGTTTGCAATCTCACGAAGACTGAAGTGAAGGAGCTGTGCTTTCAGCGCGAAAAAGGGGCTGAGCCTTTGAAAAGGCGGCTCGCCGGAGCCTGAAAGCTGCTGATAAAGTCGGGCCATGCAGTTCATCACCCATCTTCCCGGCAGCAGCGCCCTGGTGCTTGATTCGCCCCACAGCGGCGTTGCCTATCCGCCGGATTTTCTCTACACCTGCGAGCTGGCCACCTTGCGCCGCGCCGAGGACACGCATGTCGAAAAGCTGTATGACTTCGCGCCCGCCCTGGGCGCGCACTGGATAGAGGCGCATTTCCCGCGCAGCTACCTCGACGCCAACCGCAACACCACCGAACTCGATGTGTCGCTGCTCGACCAGCCCTGGCCGGGGCCGGTGGAAACCGATCCGCGCATTTTGTCCAAGGTGCGCCTGGGCAAGGGGCTGATCTGGCGCACCACCGACGACGGCGTGCCGATCTATGAGCGTCGGCTGTCGGTCGCCGAAGTGCAGGCGCGCATCGACCACTGCTGGCAGCCCTACCATGCGGCGCTCGCCCAGGCGATTGATGCGGCCCATGCCGCGCATGGCTACAGCCTGCACATCAACTGCCATTCGATGCCGGCGATTGCGTCGAGCCATGCGACTGATTTTCCGGGCGAGGCGCATGCCGATTTCGTCGTCGGCGACCGGGACGGCAGCACCGCCAGCCCGGTCCTGTCGCGCCTGGTGTGCGAGCACCTGCGGGCGCTGGGCTACGACGTGGCCTACAACCATCCTTACAAAGGCGTCGAACTGGTGCGCCGCTACGGCGACCCGGCGAAGCAGCGGCACAGCATCCAGCTTGAAATCAACCGCAAGCTCTACATGAACGAAGCCAGCCTGGAACTCCACGAGGGATATGAGGCGCTCAAGGCCAGCCTGCGTTCGTTGCTGGGCCTGCTGATGGTCACCGATCCGCGCCGCCTGTAGCGGCATTCTGGCGGGCAGCTTGTTCGCTGCTCCGCCAGCCGCGTCCAGATTTCACTTCAACCTTGACCTGCCGCCATGATTACTCTCTACAGCCCGTTACACCGCGACCATGCCCCGGCCTTCGAGATATTTCGCGGCGACCGGGTGCCCGCTTTTGAAACGCCGGCGCGGGCCGATATCGTCGAGCAAAGGCTGGCCGCGCGGGGTCACAAACTCCGCGCCGCCCATGTGGACAGCCACCCCGTGCTGGCGCAGGTCCATACAAAGCGCTACCTGGCCTTTCTTGAACAGGCCTGGAATGACTGGGTGGCGCTTGACCCGGCCCATGCCGGGCTCCAGCCTTTTCCATCGGTCTGGCCGGTGCGCAGCCTGCGCAGCGACGTGGAGCCGGTCAACTTCACCGCCCGGCTGGGCTTGTATTCGATGGACAACGGTTGCCCGCTGGTGGCCGGCACCTGGGGCGCGGCCAAGGCCGGCGCGGATGCCGCGGCCAGCGCGGCGGCGCTGCTGCTGGACGGAGGACTGAAGGGCGGGGATGCGGTTTTCTGCTGCACCCGGCCGCCCGGCCACCATGCGGGCGCTGATTTCATGGGCGGCTACTGCTTTTTGAACAACGCCGCCGTCGCCGCGCAAAGCCTGGTCAATGGCGCCGGTGCTGCGACTGCGAAAGGCTGCCGAAAGGTCGCGCTGCTCGATGTCGATTACCACCACGGCAACGGCACGCAAAGCATTTTCTACGAGCGCGCTGACGTGCTGTTCGTCAGCATCCACGGCGACCCGTCGACCGAATACCCGTTTTACTTGGGCCATGCCGATGAGCAGGGCGCGGGCGAAGGCGAGGGTTTCAACCTGAACCTGCCGCTGCCCGCAGGCAGCACCGCCAGCCAGTGGTTTGCCGCGCTAGAGGTGGCCTGCGAGCGCATCGCCTGCCACGGCGCCGAGGCACTGGTGGTGTCGTTGGGCCTGGACACCTTTGCCGGCGACCCGATCTCGAAATTCCTGCTTCAGCCGGACGACTTCACCCGGCTGGGCGAACGCCTGGGCCAACTGGGCTTGCCCACGATTTTCATTCTTGAGGGCGGCTACGCGGCGGCAGAGCTGGGGGTCAATGCCGTCAATGTGCTCGAAGGCTTCGAGCAAACCACTGTAGAGGAAGCATGATGGATCAGGTCGATTGCGTAGTGATTGGAGCCGGTGTCGTGGGCCTGGCCATTGCCAGGGCGCTGGCCCTGCAGGGCCGTGAAGTGATGGTGCTGGAGGCTGCCGACGCCATCGGCACCGGCACCAGCTCGCGCAACAGCGAGGTGATCCATGCCGGGATTTACTACCCGCAAAGCTCGCTCAAGGCCACGTTGTGCGTGCAGGGCAGGGCCTTGCTGTATGAGTATTGCGCCCAGCGCGGCGTCAGCCACAGCCGCTGCGGCAAGCTGATCGTGGCCACCAGCGACGCGCAGGTGGCGCAGCTGCAGGGCATCATCGCCAAGGCCGCCGCCAACGGCGTGCATGACCTGGTGCTCCTGAGCCGGGAGGAGGCCAGGGCGCTGGAGCCGCAGCTCGAATGCGTGGCGGCGGTGCATTCGCCCAGCACCGGCATCGTGGACAGCCACGGGTTGATGCTGGCGCTGCAGGGCGACCTGGAGAACGCTGGCGGGCTTGTAGTGCTCAATACGGCTGTAGCGCATATGCAATCTGTGCAAGCAGCTATTACTTTAATAGCAAATGACGGTACCGAGCTGCAGGCCCGCTCGGTCGTCAATTCGGCCGGGCTGCAGGCACAGGCGCTGGCGCGGCGCTTTGGCGGGCTGGCGCCGCATTTCGTGCCGCCCAGCCACTTCGCCAAGGGCAACTACTTCACCCTGACCGGCCGCTCGCCGTTCGCCCGGCTGATCTACCCGGTGCCCGAAGCCGCCGGCCTGGGCGTGCACCTGACGATTGACCTGGGCGGCCAGGCCAAGTTCGGCCCCGATGTGCAGTGGGTGGATTCGCCCGACGACCTGGTGGTCGATCCGGCGCGGGGCGACGGGTTTTACGCCGAAGTGCGCAAATACTGGCCGGCGCTGCAGGACGGCAGCCTGATTCCCGGCTATGCCGGCATGCGGCCCAAGATTCAGGCGCCCGACGAGCCGGCGAAGGACTTCCTGATCCAGGGGCCGGCGGCGCATGGCGTGGCTGGGCTGGTCAACCTGTTCGGCATCGAGTCGCCGGGGCTGACGAGTTCGCTGGCAATTGGCACTTACGTCAGCCGGCTGCTGTCGGCGCCTTAGAGCGAAATCTCTCGCTTGCAATGCAAGCGCTCTGATTGCTACTGAATTAATAGCTGCCTGCGCAGATTCAGCCTACGCCGCAGGCCTGTTTGATCCTGAAAACTGTTTGCTGACCAGAACGAACGCGCCCTAAAAATAAACTTATTGCGCAACCCAGCCGCCGTCCATGTTCCAGGCCACGCCGCGCACATTGTTGCCAGCCGGCGAGCAGAAGAACACCGCTAGCGCGCCCAGCTCTTCGGGCGTGGTGAACTGCATCGATGGCTCTTTTTCGCCCAGCAGCTGCTCGGTTGCCGCTGCATTGCTGATGCCGCCGGCGGCGGCACGGGCATCTACCTGCTTTTGCACCAGCGGCGTCAGCACCCAGCCGGGGCAGATCGCATTGCAGGTCACACCGGTGGTGGCGTTTTCCAGGGCGGTCACCTTGGTCAGGCCGACAATGCCATGCTTGGCGGCCACGTAGGCCGACTTTTCCGGCGAGCCGACCAGGCCGTGCGCCGAGGCGATATTGATGATGCGCCCCCAGCCCTTGCCGTTATTGGCGGCCAGCATGGCGGGCAGCGCCAGGCGGGTGGCATGAAAGGCGCTGCTGAGGTTGATGGCGATGACGGCGTCCCATTTCTCGACCGGGAAATTCTCGATCCGCGCCACATGCTGGATGCCGGCGTTGTTGACCAGGATATCGACCTGGCCGAACTCGGCGGCGGCAAAGGCCATCATGGCCTCGATCTCGGCCGGCTTGCTCATGTCGGCGCCGTGGTAGGCGACCTTCACGCCCAGCGCTGAAATCTCGGCTTTGGGGCCTTCCACATCGCCAAAGCCATTGAGGACGATGTTGGCGCCTTGTTCGGCCAGGGCCTTGGCAATGCCCAGACCGATACCGCTGGTCGAGCCGGTGACAAGAGCCGTTTTACCTTTGAGCATGAAGTTTCTCCGGATGATTTACGATGGTTGACTTGAGATTCGAGGCGCTCATGCGCGCATGACAATGCAACGCCTGCCGAATCGATTATGAAGCCATCTTCAGCCCTTTCCTGAGCGAATGCCCATGACCCAACCCACCCTGAACCACGTTTCCTGCCCCGATGCCGCTGGCGGCCATCGCATGGCCTACTGGCAGTGGGGGCAGCCTGACAGCCCGCATGTCGTGCTGTGCGTGCATGGGTTGACGCGACAGGGGCGGGACTTCGACACGCTGGCGCAGGCTTTGTGCGCGCAAGCGGAGGGGACCATGGCCGGCGGCCTGCGGGTGATCTGCCCCGATGTGGCGGGCCGGGGCGAAAGCGACTGGCTGAAAGACCCGGCGGCCTATCAGGTGCCGTTTTACGCGGCCGACATGCTGGCCTTGCTGGCGCAACTCCATGCGCAGTCGCCCATCGCCACGCTGGACTGGGTCGGCACCAGCATGGGCGGGCTGATCGGCATTGTGGTCTGCGGGCAGCCCGACCTGCCGCTTCCAGTGCCGGTGCGCCGGCTGGTGCTCAATGATGTCGGCCCCGCGCTGGAGTGGTCGGCCATCGAGCGGATCGCCGCTTACGTCGGCCAGGCCGGGCACTTCGCGACGGTTCAGCAAGCCGCCGATGCGATGTGGGCGATTTCCAAGGGCTTTGGCCCGCACACGCCGGAGCAGTGGCTCGCCCTGTCCCAGCCCATGCTCAGGCCGGTGTCGGCTGCGGCCGGCAGTTTGCTGCGCCTGCATTACGACCCGGCGATTGCGCAGCCCTTCAAGTCAGCGACGCAAGAAGGTTCGCAGCAGGGAGAAGCCATGCTCTGGCACTTGTATGAGGCCATCAAGGCCGAAACGCTGCTGCTGCGCGGCGCCGAATCGGATTTGCTGAGCCATGAAACCGCCCAGGCCATGACCGTGCGCGGCCCCCGTGCACGGCTGGTCGAGCTGGCCGGTGTGGGACATGCCCCAACGCTGATCGCCAAGGACCAGGTTGCCGCCGTGGCTGGCTTTCTGCTGGCTTGACGCTCTCTCTCCCTGGCCCGGTGCAGGTGTGATCGAGAGATTGAAAAATTGAGAACCAGATGAAAAACAAAGCGGCAGACGCGCAGCTTCCCACGCCTTTTCATGATGCGCCCAGCTCCATCGTCACGGCCACGGCCGACAGCCTGCCCGAGCAGCCCCATGCCTTGCTGCGGGCCCGCGCCTTTGCCGAGCCGCTGATTTCCAGCGAAGTGATGGACACCGGCGAGAACATCCTGGCCCATGCCGATGCGGTGGTGGCCATTCTCAAGTCCATCGGCGGCTCCGAAGCCATGCAGGCTGCCACTTACCTGGTGCATTCCTGCCAGCACCTGAACAAGCCGCAGGAAGTCATCGCCAAGGCCTTTGGCCCCAGCTATGCGGCGCTGGCGGTGGAAACCACCAAGCTGATCTATGTCCAGCGCCAGACGCGCCTGACCGACGCCAAAGCGCAGCTGCATGAAGACCCCGCCGCGCAAACCGAAAACGTGCGCCGGATGCTGCTGGCTTTCTCGCGTGATTTGCGGGTGGTGATGCTGCGCCTGGCCTCGCGCCTGCAGACCCTGCGCTATTACGCCGCCAGCCGGCAGGCCGCGCCCAAGGCCCTGGCGCACGAGTCGCTGCATGTGTTTGCGCCGCTGGCCAACCGGCTGGGCATCTGGCAGATCAAATGGGAAATGGAAGACCTGTCATTCCGTTACCTCGAACCCGACACCTACAAGCACATTGCCCGGTTGCTGGATGAAAAGCGGGCCGGTCGCGAAGTCTTCATGGAAGCCCTGCGGGTGCAGCTGGAGCGCGGGCTGAACCAGAACGGCATCGCCGCGCTGGTGCAGGGCCGGCCCAAGCACATCTACAGCATCGTCAAGAAAATGCGCGGCAAGGCGCTTGATTTTGACCAGGTGTTCGACATCCGGGCGATGCGCGTGATTGCCGCCGATGCCAAGGGCTGCTATGCGGCGCTGGGGTTCGTGCATTCCTGCTTTACCCCGATCCATGGAGAATTCGACGACTACATCGCCCGGCCCAAGGCCAACGGCTACCAGTCGCTGCACACGGTGGTTCGCGACGAGGGCGGGCGGGCTGTCGAAATCCAGATACGCACGCAGGCCATGCATGACCATGCCGAAACCGGCGTCGCGGCGCACTGGGCTTATAAAGAAGCTGGCAGCAAGGGTTATGCCGGCGTTTCTGCCAGCAGCGATTACGACGCCAAGATCGCGGTTCTACGTCAGTTGCTGGCCTGGGAGCGCGAGCTTTCCGCCCCGGCGGCCCAGCGTGCCCGCGATGCCAACCAGGGCCTGTTTGAAGACCGCATCTATGTGCTGACGCCTGACGCGGCCATCGTCGAGCTGCCCCAGGGCGCGACAACGGTCGATTTCGCCTACAGCGTGCACACCAGCCTGGGCCACCGCTGCCGGGGCGCCCGTATCGATGGCGTGATGGTGCCGCTGAATACGCCGCTGCACAACGGCCAGACGGTTGAAGTCATCACGGCGAAGGAAGGCGGTCCGTCGCGTGACTGGCTCAACCCCGAGCTGTGCTTTCTGACCAGCAACCGGGCCAAATCCAAGGTCCGCGCCTGGTTCAACGCCCAAGCCATGGAACACACCGTGGCACGGGGCAGGGAAGCGGTTGAAAAACTGCTCCAGCGCGAGGGCAAGACCGCGATCAAGCTGCAGGATCTGGCGCTGCTGCTTGGATTCAAAACGGCCGATGACCTGTTCGAGGTGGTGGGAAAGGATGAGTTGTCGCTGCGCACGATTGAAAACATGCTCAGGCCGCCCGATCCGGTGCCATCGGCGGATGATTTTGTGCTGGTCAAAAAACCGCGCCAGTCCGACAAATCCAGCGCTGCGGGCAAAGGCGGCAAAGGCAGCGTGCTGGTCGTGGGCATGGATTCATTGCTGACGCAACTGGCCAAATGCTGCAAGCCTGCTCCGCCCGATGTGATCCTCGGCTTTGTTACCAAGGGAAAGGGCGTGAGCATCCACCGCAGCGACTGCAGCAATTTCCGCAACATGGCCAGCGGCAGTCCGGATCGGGTGATCGAGGTGGAGTGGAGTTCGCCCAAAGCGCCCAACGGCTCGGTTTATCCGGTGGACGTGGCGATTGAAGCGGCTGACCGTCAAGGCTTGCTGCGCGATATTTCAGAAGTGTTCGCCAAGGAAAAAATGAATGTGATCGGCGTGCAGACCCAATCCGTCAAGGACAACCGAGGCGGCACTGCCTGGATGACCTTCACGGTCGAGGTCGCCCAGGCGGGCCGGCTCAACCAGGTGCTGGGCATTGTTGCTGATGTGCAGGGTGTTCGTTCAGCCAGAAGACGCTGAACTTATTGCGCTTATTTTTCATGGGTCGCCAAAACCCCTGTTTTGCACTGCTAGAATACTGGTTGTCGAACAGTCCTTTAGGCGCGTAGCTCAGCTGGTTAGAGCACCACCTTGACATGGTGGGGGTCGTTGGTTCGAGTCCAATCGCGCCTACCAATTTTTCTAAAGCCGTTTCTTGCTTCAATGTTTTCCTAGCATTAAAGTAAGGTTTGCAGAAAAATTGCGTATATCAAGACATTCCTAGAATGTACCGAACCATGCCGCCATAAGGCATGGTTATTGTCATTTCCAGGAGTCATCAGTGCAAAGTAGCAAGTTCACCCATTCACCATCTGTTGAGCATTCCACGGCAGGCAATCCTTCTGAAGGCGCTGCGCCTGCCGGAAAAAGCAGCAAGGCGACTGCTGACAAGTCCGACTTGACACGAATCATCAAGAAATACCCGAATCGGCGCCTCTACGATACCGAGACATCGGCCTACATCACGCTGGCTGAGGTTCGGCGTCTTGTCATGAGCAGCACGCATTTTGTGGTGCGCGATGCCAAAACCAACGAAGACCTCACGCGAAGCATCCTGCTGCAGATCATTCTTGAGGAAGAGGCTGGCGGCGCCCCCATGTTCACCGAGGCTGTGCTGGCCAACATCATTCGCTTCTATGGCGATGCCATGCAAAGTTTCATGGGTGCCTATCTTGAAAAAAATGTTCAGAGTTTTATGGACCTGCAACTCAAGATGGCAGAGCAGTCCAAGGGGATGAGTCCTGAAACGTGGGCGCAGTTCATGAATGCCAAGTCACCCATGATGCAGGGCATGATGGTGGCCTATGTCGAGCAATCCAAGCATGTGTTTACTCAAATGCAGGAACAGATGCAAAAACAAAGTGAGCAAATGCTGGTGGCGCTGGGATTAAAGCGCTAAATCTGCTGAACCACCTATTGAACTGATGGGCGCAGGCTTGTTCAAGGGCATGAGTGCGTTTTTAGGCACCACAGCCTTTGCTCTGAGACAATACGCTTCATGAGCGAAGTTCTTTCTCCACCCCCCCTTTCCCCTGTTTCAGCTATTAAATCGGCTCCACGCGTTGGCTTTGTGAGCCTGGGCTGTCCCAAGGCTCTCACAGATTCCGAGTTGATCCTCACGCGGCTCAGTGCCGAGGGCTACCAGACTTCCAAAACCTTTGAAGGCGCCGACCTGGTCATCGTCAACACCTGCGGCTTTATTGACGATGCTGTCAGGGAAAGCTTGGACACCATTGGCGAGGCGCTGGCTGAGAATGGTAAGGTCATCGTCACCGGTTGCCTGGGTGCCAAGTCAGGCGAGGGCGGAGGCAACCTGGTGCGCCAGATGCACCCCAGCGTGCTGGCTGTCACCGGCCCGCATGCGACGCAGGAAGTCATGGATGCGGTGCATCTGAATCTGCCCAAGCCGCACAATCCGTTTGTCGATCTGGTGCCTAATGCTTTTGGCATTGCCGGCATCAAGCTCACGCCCCGGCACTATGCCTACCTGAAGATCAGCGAGGGCTGCAACCACCGCTGCACTTTCTGCATCATCCCGTCGATGCGGGGCGATCTGGTGTCGCGGCCCATTGGAGATGTCTTAAATGAAGCCCGAGCATTGTTTGAGGGTGGCGTGAAAGAGCTCCTAGTGATCAGCCAGGACACTTCCGCCTATGGCGTCGATGTGAAATACCGCACCGGTTTCTGGGATGGCAAGCCGGTCAAGACCCGGATGCTGGAACTGGTCCAGGCGCTTGGCGAGATTGCCGAGCCTTACGGCGCCTGGGTGCGTTTGCATTATGTCTATCCATATCCTAGCGTGGACGCTATCCTTCCGCTGATGGCCACAGGCAAAGTGCTGCCTTATCTGGACGTGCCTTTGCAGCACAGCCATCCCGATGTCTTGAGACGCATGAAGCGGCCCGCCAGTGGAGAGAAAAATCTTGAGCGTATTTCGCGCTGGCGCGAGATTTGCCCAGAAATTATCATTCGCAGCACTTTTATTGCCGGATTTCCCGGCGAAACTGAAACCGAATTCGCGCATCTGCTTGATTTCATGCGCGAAGCGAAAATTGACCGGGCAGGTTGTTTTGCCTACAGCGCGGTAGAGGGTGCTACTGCCAATGACATTCCCGGAATGCTCCCGCTGGAGGTGCGCGAAGAGCGCCGTGCACGCTTCATGGCAGTGGCCGAGGCAGTTTCAAGCCAGAAGCTCCAGCAGCGGGTTGGCGCGACCATGCAGGTCTTGGTGGACCATGCGCCTGCTCTTGGGCGCAAGGGTGGCACGGGCCGTTCCTATGCCGACGCACCCGAGATCGATGGCGTGGTCAAACTGTTGCCGCCCGAGAAAATAAGCAAAACCCTTAAAGTTGGCGAGTTCACCCGAGCTCGCGTCGTGGGTGTTCAGGGGCACGACCTGATTGCAGTGCCAGTCTGAAGATTTTAAAAGATTTGCGGATTTGCCATTTCCTATAATTCCAGGGTCTGGCCTTGCCTCAAGCCTTCAAAATGCTGGTCAGAAAAATACTCCTGAAAGCAAAAAGGCCACTGCGTTGACAGTGGCCTTTTTGAGCTTGAGTTATTTTGGTGCCCGGGAGAGAACTCGAATCTCCACATCTTGCGATACACGGACCTGAACCGTGCGCGTCTACCAATTCCGCCACCCGGGCACAGCAAGCAGTTTAACATTACATTTTCTGCTTAATCAGGCTTGGCGCAGAAAAATTCAGAATTTCCGCAAAAACTTCAAACGTGAGTTGTGCGAATCGAGACGACTAGAAATTTCTCTAAATCTGTCTCTGGCCAGCAAACATCAGCAGTTCATGAAACGCGGCTAGTATCTTGTTCTGAAGTTCATCGAAACCATCTATTGAATCTGGCCTAACTTCCATTTTTAACGCTGCCGATTTGACAACGAATCACTGGCGGCATCTCATCAAAGAGACTTCTTATCAAAACAAATCTTCAAATTTCCGGCGCAACGGCCGGACTCCTCGCTGAGTTCGAGGGAACAGTATTAGGCCACCGCGATGGTCATGGCTTTGTTCAGCGAGACGATGGCGAAGCAGATATTTACCTGCCGCCCAACGAAATGCGTGCCGTGCTGCACAAGGACCGGGTCAAGGCGCGCATTGTGCGTTATGACCGCAAGAATCGGCCCGAAGGCCGGGTCACCGAGATCATCGAGCGCTCGCCCAATCCCATCATTGGCCGGTTGCTTCAGGAAAGCGGCGTCTGGCTGGTGGCGCCCGAAGACAAGCGCTACGGCCAGGATGTGCTGATTCCCAAGGGGGCAATCAGCACGGCCAAAACCGGCCAGATCGTAGTGGTGCAGCTGACCGAGCCGCCGGCCCTGTTCGGCCAGCCGGTGGGCAAGGTGGTTGAAGTGCTGGGCGAAATCGACGATCCCGGGATGGAAATTGAAATCGCGGTGCGCAAGTATGGCGTGCCGCATGAATTCAGCGATGAAGCGCTGGGCTTGGCGCGCAGCCTTCCCGAAGCGGTACGACCGGTTGACAAGCTCCATCGCATCGACCTGACCGACATTCCGCTGGTCACCATTGATGGCGAGGATGCGCGTGACTTCGACGATGCGGTCTATTGCGAGCCGGTCAAGGTCGGGCGTGGCAAAGGCTGGCGTCTGCTGGTGGCGATTGCCGATGTCAGCCATTACGTCGAAACCGGCAGCGCGATTGACATCGATGCCTATGACCGCGCCACCAGCGTCTATTTTCCGCGTCGCGTGATTCCGATGCTGCCTGAGAAGCTGTCCAACGGCCTGTGCTCGCTCAACCCGAATGTCGAGCGGCTTTGCATGGTCTGCGACATGCTGGTCAATGCCAAGGGGGAGGTGCATGCCTACCAGTTCTACCCGGCCGTGATGTTCAGCCAGGCCCGTTTGACCTATACCGAAGTGGCCGCCATCCTCGGCAATACCCGTGGGCCCGAAGCCCAGCAGCGCAAGGCGGTGGTGCCGCATTTGCTGCACTTGCATGAGGTGTACCAGGCCTTGCTCAAGGAGCGCGGCCTGCGTGGCGCAGTTGATTTTGAGACCACCGAAACCCAGATTGTTTGCGATGAGGTCGGCCGGATCGAGAAAATCATTCCCCGCACCCGCAATGTGGCGCACCGTTTGATTGAAGAGTCCATGCTGGCCGCCAATGTGTGCTCCGCCGACTTTATTTCGCAGAGCAAGCATGTCGGGCTGTTTCGCGTCCATGAAGGCCCGACGCCAGAAAAAATCGAGGTCTTGCGCAACTACCTCAAGGCCGCCGGCATCGGCATGACCGTGAGCGACAACCCGGCGACGAGCGAGTTCCAGCAGATTGCCATGGCGACGAAGGATCGTCCGGATGCGCAGCAGATTCACTCGATGCTGCTGCGCTCGATGCAGCAGGCCATCTACACGCCGATGAACGGCGGCCATTTCGGCCTGGCTTATGAGGCCTACACTCACTTCACCAGCCCAATTCGCCGCTATCCCGACTTGCTGGTGCACCGGGTGATCAAGGCGATTCTTAAAAAAAGCAAGTATCACTTGCCAGCGTTGCCCACGCCAGGCGAGGCGGAAGCCAAGCTGTCCAAGCGGCTCGCCTCGCGCGTCAGGGAACCGGGCGAAAAGCCGAAAAAAGCCAGCGCCGACCAGCTGGCCTGGCAGGCGGCAGGACTGCATTGCAGCGCCAACGAGCGCCGGGCCGATGAAGCCAGCCGCGATGTGGAGGCCTGGCTCAAGTGCAAGTACATGCGCGAGCATCTGGGCGAGGAATTCGGCGGCGTGGTCACCACCGCTACCAGCTTTGGCGTTTTCGTGACGCTGGACGCCATGTATGTGGAAGGCCTGGTGCATATCACCGAGCTGGGCGGGGAGTATTTCCGTTTCGACGAAGCCCGCCAGGAGTTGCGTGGCGAGCGCAGCGGCATGCGCTATGCCCTGGGAACCCGGGTCCGGGTGCAGGTCAGCCGGGTCGATCTGGATGGCCGGAAGATCGATTTCCGCCTGATCAACGAAAGCGATGAAAAGGGCGCCCTGGTCAGCCGTGCCATGAAAGACAAGGCGGGCGGCTCAGCCACCGATTTGCAGGAGCGCGGCGCCGGTTCCAGGCGCAGCGGCAAGTCTGCTGGAAAGCGCCCGGAAGCAGGTGCCACTGGACGCGGCGCTAATCCAAAGAGCCGCCAGCCAACTGCCGACAGGACAGCTGACAGCCCGCTTCAGCCGCCTGCGCGCGCGCGCAAGACGGTGGCCAAGAAAGCAGGCAGTGGCACCGGCCTGAAGCAGGGCAGGAAGTCACGCCGCTAGCAACAGGCTGATGGTTTTCATGCTTCTTTTATCCATCAGGAATTTATGCTGATCCAGATTCTGCTTTTTCTGCTGAAAACAGCGTTTTCCCTGCTGATTGCAGCCGCGCTGCTGCGCGCCTGGATGAACTGGCTGCGGGTGAGCATGACGGGGCAGCCGGGCCGCTTCGTGATGGCTTTGACCGACTGGCTGGTCAAGCCTTTGCGGCGTGCCTTGCCCGCCTCGCTGGGCAAGGCACGGGTGGACTGGGGCAGTGTCATTGCCGCGGCCTTGCTGGCGCTAGGCCATGCCTTGCTGTCGTGGCTGCTGATCAGCGTCGTGGTGGGCGTTTCCGGGATGGAGACGAGCTTTGGCCTTGGCGTCCTGATGACTCTGCCGGTTTTCGCGCTCAAGCTGCTGCTTTGGGTTGCCTTGCAGACCTTGTTCATGATGGTGCTGGGCTATGCCATCTTGTCATGGGTCCAGCCCGGCTCGGCGGTCTATGTTTTGCTGGCGCGCCTGACCGAACCCCTGCTGGCGCCCATCCGGCGCGTGGTGCCAGCTATTGGCGGCGTTGATTTGTCGGCGCTGGTGCTGCTGGTGGTGCTGCAGATTTGCCAGATGGCGCTTACTTGAGATCACTGAGCCAGCGCCAGCGCCGTCAGGGCCTGGCCCGGCTTGTCGATGGCCCAGGCGTCTGCCTTGTGGCCGTGGGCGAATACCGCGCTGCAGGCCGCTTGGTAGCCCGTCATGCCACTGGCCAGGCAGGCGCCCAGCATGCCTGCCAGCACATCACCGGTGCCTGCTGTCGCCAGCAGGGCATTGCCGCTGGCGTTGATCATCAAGGGCTCACCCGGACAAGCGATGACCGTGCCTGAACCTTTGAGCACTACCGTGCATTGAAACTGCCCGGCCAGCTGCCGGGCCATGGCCAAGCGGTCGGCCTGCACCGCAGCCGCCGTGCTGCCTGCCAGCCGGGCGGCTTCCAGCGGATGCGGTGTCAGCACCGTGACGCAGCCCCGGCCATGGCGCGCTTTTAGCTGGATTTGGAGGTTCGCGTCCATGGCGATGGCATTGAGCGCGTCGGCATCGAGAACCAGCCGTGTGGCGCTGGCCAGTACTTTGCCCAGGATTCTTTTGACTGACTCGCCGCCGCCGCAACCGCACACCACAACTTGTTGCACCAGATCCAGTGCATCAGGCATGCGAAACATCAACTCAGGCCGTGCCAGGTCAACGCTCAGGCTGGGTGCATCGCCCAGCAAGGCGACCAGCACCCGGCCGGCGCCTGCATGGAGGGCGGCGCTGGCCGCCAGCAGGGCTGCGCCCGTCATGTGGCTGCGCAGTGTTGATTCGCCGCCCACCACGGCAACATCGCCAAAGCTGCCTTTGTGGCTGGCATGCGCCGCTTGCGCCCGCGAAGGCTGACGGCTGCGGTCTGCGCCCAGCACCCATGCATGGGGTGCGGCAGTGGCCGGCTCGGTGGCCGTGCTGGCGCCGAGGTCATCGAACCACACCTCGCCCGCGCTGTCCCGGCCGTTGGCGGTGAACAAGCCGGGCTTCAGTCGCAATAAACTCAAGGTAAAAAGACCTTTGGAGCTTGATATGCCTGCGTCAGCAGCTATATATTTTGTAGCAATTTCAAATGTCGAGGTACCGGTGTCGGCATTCAGCCCGCTCGGAATATCGACCGCCAGCTGGAGCGCCGGGCTGGCATGCATCACCTCCAGCCACTGCCGTATCAGCGCGCTGCCCGGCCGGTCTGGATCAAGCGTGGCGCCAATCCCCAGCAGCGCGTCGATGCACAGGTCGAACACGGCCGGCGGCTCCCTGAGCATCGGCACGCCCGCAGCCAGCGCCCGCGCATGGGAAGCCTGGGCATCGGGGGGCAATCCGGTCCTGCCGGCTGGCGGGCCGGTCCAGGTCACCACGACGGGTTTTCCCCATCGGTGCAGATGCAGGGCTGCCTCGAAGCCGTCGCCGCCATTGTTGCCCGGCCCGCAGGCAATCCAGATGCAGCGGGCGTGAGGGGCCAGCGCCAGCGCCAGGCGGGCCACGGCAAGCCCGGCCCGCTGCATCAGCGTGTGCGGCGGCAGGCTGCTGGCGGCCTGCTGCTCGATCAGGCGAATCGCCGCCACGCTGTAGAGCGGCTGGCTCAAACTGCTGGATATTTTTTGCATCGGATGATTGTGAAGGCTGGGTGGAATTTCAGCCAGCGGCAGGCACGGACGAAAAAAAGCCCGGCGGACCGGGCTTTTCAAAATGAGTGCATTGCAGAAAAACTGATCATGCGTCAGGCGGAATCCGCAGCACCTGGCCGGGGTAGATCTTGTCCGGATCGCTGAGCATCGGCTTGTTGGCCTCGAAAATCTGGGTGTATTTGTTGGGCGTGCCGTAGAACTGCTTGCTGATCTTGGAGAGGTTGTCACCGCTTTCCACCACATACATCTGCGATTCAGCCGAGCTGCTGGCCACGGTCATTAAATCTTTCACCGCCGACACCTGGGCCACATTGCCGCAGCACAGCAGCACCTTTTCCTTGGTGGCCTGGTCGGGCGCCACGCCGGCCACCGTGACGGTGCCGCTTGGCGCATCAAAACTAATGTCCAGGCCATCGACCTTCAGGCCCATGCTGTTGATATAGGTTTCAATCGCGTCGCCCGCCGTCTTGCTCAACGCGGCCACATTTTCTGGAGTTGGTTTTGCCGCTGCCGCTTCCTGGGCTGCCTTGGCTTCGCCGCGCCCGAAGAGTTTTTCGCCGGCTTCCTTGATAAAACTGAACATGCCCATGGATTTTCCAATCAAAAATAAATTGCCCGGTACAAGACGCCGAGGCTGCATCACTGTAAATCCCTGGCATGGCCGCGCCACGGCGGCAGCGGTACAAAATCTGTAGGACAAGCGCGCTTTGCCAAGCGCTTCAAGTCAGCCGGCTCAGGTCGAATCCTTCCATGTCAATTTCAGCAGGCCTTCCAGCCATCAGGTCCGCCAGGGCGCGCGCGCTGCCGCAACTCAAGGCCCAGCCGCTGGAGCCATGCCCGAGGTTGAACCAGAGGCCGGCCCGGCCGCTGTTGCCTATCAGCGGAGGGCCGTCGGGCAGCATCGGGCGCGCGCCTTTCCAGACCTGCACGCCACCGTTGCTGCTGGCGAGCTGCGCAGCCCCTGGAAACCAGTCCTGCAGCACCTTGTACAAGGTTTTCAGGGAATCCTGGCGCTTGTGGTCGAGCGAGCCGCCAATCTCGGCGCTGCCGGCTACGCGTACCCGGTTGCCGAGCCGTGAAATGGCCACCTTGTAGCGCTCGTCCATCAAGGCGCTGAGCGGCGCATCCAGCGAAGCGCGGATGGGCGCGCTGATCGAGTAGCCGTACACGGCCGCCAGCGGAATGTCCAGGCCCAGGGGCTTGACCAGCGCGGCAGAGGCCAGGCCGGCGCACATCACGACCTGGTCAAAGCGTCGGGGCACGGGATCTCCCGCTATCAATAAAGTAGCTGGTTGCGCAGGATCCAATTGGGCTACCGTCGTATTGAACCTGAAATTGACACCCAGCCACAGGGCTTCGTCCTTCAACAGCAGCGCGAACTGCCGGCAATTGGCCACTTCATCGTCCGGCAGGTGAACCGCGCCCAGCAAGGGCGTGGCCGGATTGAGCGCCGGCTCGATGGTGCGCACTTCGTCGGCATTGATCTGCCGGAAGGATACGCCCAGGTCCCGCAGCACCTGCAGGCCGGGCTGAACCAGCTGGCTGTCTTGTTCTGAGCGAAGCAGCACCATGTAGCCTGCGCTGCGCTCGTAGTCCAGCTCCCGTTCGGCGCTCAGCACATGCAGCCGGTGGCGGCTGTAAAAGGCGAGCCGCTGCAGCCGGGCGCGGTTGGCCAGATAGGTCTCCAGCTTGCAGGCGCGCTTCCATTTCCACATCCAGGCCATGTCCTGGCGGGACAGCGGAAGGCTGAGCCTGACCGGCGTGTGCCGGCTGAACAGGTAGCTGAGCACCTTGCCCGGCATGCCGGGCGCGGCCCAGGGCGTGACGTAGCCGGGCGCGACAATGCCGGCATTGGCAAAGCTGGTTTCCTCGGCGGCGGCGCTGCGGCGCTCGAAAACCGTGACTTCATGGCCGTCCATGGCCAGCTCATACGCGGTGGTAATGCCGATGATGCCCGCGCCAATGACCGCGACCTTCACGCCGCAGTGCCGGGCAGATCGGCAGGAAGACAAGAAAGTAAGCAGCAGAAGGTGTTGAAACTCATTTTTTATGGAAAATAGGCTTTTGGCGCAGGCACAGCCTGCGCAAGCAGCTATTGATTTTATAGTGAAACCGCGAGCGCTGATTCGATCTGCAGGGCCAGTTCCAGCACTGCGTCATCATGCAGCGCTGCATGCCAGAGCATCAGGCCGACAGGCAGTTGGCCGGGGACGTGGCAGGGAAGAGAGATGGCGCAGCCGTCAAGCATGTTGGCCACCGACGTGTTGCGCAGCAGCAGAGCGTTGACGCGGAAAAATTCGTCGTCATCGTTCAGCACGCTGGCAATCGGCGGCGCGGTGATCGGAACCGTCGGCGACAGCACTGCATCAAAAGGGCTCAGGCGCGCCTGCATGCGACCGATCCAGTCCTGGCGCGCTGCCAGCAGATCGATGTAGTCGGCTGCGCTCATGCGGGCGCCACGCAAGATCCGCAGCGCCACGCGCGGGTCGTAGTCGGCTTCATGCCCGGCCATCAGCTTGCGGTGCCAGGCAAAGCTTTCGGCAGCCGACAGGCCGCCAGTGGCATTGATGGCCGGCAGCTCGGCAAGTTCATCCAGCGCGATTCCTTCAATCTGCGCCCCGGCCTGACGCAGCACCCGCAGGCTGCGCTCGAACGCCTGGGCCACCGTGTCGCTCAGCCCGTCCTGCATCAGCGTGCGCGCCACTGCCAAGCGGCAGGCCGACAACGGCTTGCCGGCAAGCCGCACGGTGCGCGCCGCCAGCACTTCATGCACGGTGATGGCGTCGCGAACCGAGCGGGTAAGGGCGCAGATGGTGTCCAGGCTGGTGGACAGCGGCACGGCACCGGCGCTGGGAACCAGGCGCGCCGTGCTTTTGAAGCCCACGATGCCGCACAGCGCCGCCGGAATGCGGATCGAGCCGCCGGTGTCCGAGCCAAGCCCCACCAGGGCCGCGCCGGTCGCAACCGACACCGCCGCCCCCGAGGACGAGCCTCCGGGAATCCGCTCGACCGCCGGGTCGGCCGGATTCACCGGCGTGCCATAGTGCGGATTGATGCCGACGCCTGAAAAAGCGAACTCGACCATGTTGGTGCGGCCCACCAGCACCGCGCCTGCCGCACGCAGCCGCGCAACGGCGGGCGCATCTGCCCGCGCAGGCGCCGCGCTGGCCAGAACGGTTGAGCCGGCAGTGGTGACCTGGCCCGCCACATCGAACAAATCCTTGACCGATACCGGAATGCCCGTCAGGGGCCGCGCAGGATCGGCAAGGTCGGCCGAAGAAGGCCGGGCCTGCGGCACGGCTGGCTGCTGCGGCATGAAAGCATGGCGGCAACTGTCGCTTGCGGCGATGGCGGCTGCCTGTGCAAGCACTTCCGCAGTGCTGGTCTGCCCGGTCAGGCAGGCCTCGCGCATGGCATGAAGATCGGTCGTGGCCATCGGGGTTTGCGGATTCATGAGGGATGTGGATGTTATACTCAGCAGGCTCTGCAGATGGCGTCTCTGCTATCAGCAGGGTAAATCGCAAATCAGCCACACAAGGTGTTGCCCAGAATTCTTCTGGCGATAAGCGCTGATTTTAGACACAACCTTTGGAGAAAATTTATGTCCACGAACATGCGCGAAATGCTGGAAGCCGGCGTCCACTTTGGTCACCAGACCCGCTTCTGGGACCCAAAAATGGCCCCTTACATTTTTGGCCACCGCAACCGCATCCATATCATCAATTTGGAAAAATCGCTGCCGATGTTTCAGGAAGCGATGAAATTCGCCAAGCAGCTCACCGCCAACCGCGGCACCATCCTGATGGTCGGCACCAAGCGCACCGCCCGCGAAACCGTTGCCGCAGAAGCCCAGCGCGCCGGCATTCCTTATGTTGATCAGCGCTGGCTGGGCGGCATGCTGACCAACTTCAAGACGGTCAAGACCTCGATCAAGCGCCTGAAGGAAATGAAGGCCCAGCAAGAAGCCGGCCTCGACTCGATCAGCAAGAAAGAGCAGCTGATCTTCAAGCGCGAAATCGAAAAACTGGAAAAAGACATCGGCGGCATTCAGGACATGAACGCATTGCCCGATGCGATCTTCGTGATCGACGTGGGATTCCACAAGATTGCGATCCTGGAAGCCAAGAAGCTCGGCATTCCCCTCATCGGCGTGGTCGATACCAACCATTCGCCCCTCGGCATCGACTATGTGATTCCGGGCAACGATGACTCCTCCAAGGCCGTGGCGCTGTATGCCCGCGGTATTGCAGATGCCGTCATCGAAGGCCGTGCGAGCGCCATGGACGATGTCGTCAAGGCAGTCTCGGCCGAAGGCTCGGATGAGTTCGTAGAAGTGGAAAACGCAGCAGCTTAAATTTATTGGCACTGCGCCAGACGCGAAAAAGGGGCTCGCGTAGCCCCTTTTTCACAACCCGACAAGATGGATGGCGCCCTGTTGAAGCGCCGCTCCAGGTCAAACAAAATACGGAGAATCAAAAATGGCAATTACCGCAAGCATGGTCGCTGAACTTCGCGCCAAGACCGACGCCCCGATGATGGAGTGCAAGAAAGCGCTGACCGAGGCTGAAGGCAATTTTGAAAAAGCTGAAGAACTGCTGCGCGTCAAGCTGGGCAGCAAGGCCGGCAAGGCCGCTTCCCGCGTGACAGCTGAAGGCGTCGTGGCACTGGCCCGCGAAGGCGATGATGCCGCGCTGGTCGAAATCAACTGCGAAACCGACTTCGTAACCAAGAACGACAGCTTCCTGGCGTTTGCCAATGCGGTGGCCGAAGGCGTCGTCAAGAACAATCCTGCCGATTTGGCCGCGCTGGCTGCCATGCCGCTCAGCATGGACAGCTTTGGCCCCACCGTTGAAGACGTGCGCAAGGGCCTGATCGGCAAGATCGGCGAGAACATGACTGTTCGTCGCTTCAAGCGCTTCTCGGGCGGCAAGTCGGCTGCTTACCTGCACGGCACGCGCATCGGCGTGGTGGTGGAATTCGAGGGCGACGAAGCCGCTGCCAAGGATGTGGCCATGCATGTGGCCGCCATGAAGCCGGTGGCTCTGTCAAGCGCCGATGTGCCAGCCGAACTGGTGGCCAGGGAGCGCTCGGTCGCCGCTGCAAAAGCTGCTGAAGATGCTTCGATTGCCCAAGCAGCTGGCAAGCCGGTTCAGTCCCCTGAAATCGTTGCCAAGCGCATCGAGGGCGGCGTTCAGAAATACCTGAAGGAAGTCAGTCTGAACAACCAGACCTTCGTCAAGAACGACAAGCAAACGGTTGAGCAGATGCTCAAGGAAAAGGCAACCACCGTCAAATCCTTCACGCTCTACGTCGTGGGCGAAGGCATTGAAAAGAAGGTGGACGATTTTGCCGCTGAAGTCGCTGCCCAGGTGGCCGCTGCCAAGGCTGCATAAATTTTCCAGTTCATCTGGAAGGCTTCTTTTTACCATCACCCAACCTCGAAAGCGCTCACATGCCAGCCTACAAGCGGATCTTGTTAAAACTGTCAGGTGAGGCCCTGATGGGCGATGATGCCTTCGGCATCAACCGCGCCACCATCGTTCGCATGGTGGAGGAAATTGCTGAAGTCACCCGCATGGGCGTTCAGGTGGCGGTGGTGATTGGCGGCGGCAACATCTTTCGCGGTGTAGCGGGCGGCTCGGTTGGCATGGACCGCGCCACTGCAGATTACATGGGCATGCTGGCGACCGTGATGAATGCTCTGGCCCTGGGCGACACGATGGACAAGGCTGGCTTGATTGCGCGTGTGATGTCCGCCATTGGAATAGAGCGGGTTGTCGAGCCCTATGTGCGGCCCAAGGCCCTGCAGTATCTGGAAGAGGGCAAGGTGGTTGTTTTTGCCGCCGGCACCGGCAACCCTTTTTTCACCACCGACACGGCGGCCGCTTTGCGCGGTGCTGAAATCGGCGCTGAAATCGTTTTGAAGGCAACCAAGGTCGATGGTGTTTACACTGCAGACCCCAAGAAGGACCTGACGGCGACGCGCTACACCAGCATCACTTTTGATGAAGCCATCGGCAAGAACCTCGAAGTGATGGATGCCACCGCATTTGCCCTGTGCCGCGACCAGAAGCTGCCCATCAAGATATTCAGCATCTTCAAGCACGGTGCGCTCAAGCGCGTGGTGATGGGCGAGGACGAGGGAACGCTGGTTCACGTCTGAGCTGTTGTTGAACACACCAATAGGGCGCAGTTCTTGCATTTTGAAATCAGTCATCAGGAGATTCGACCATGAGCATTGTTGAGATCAAGCAGCAGGCAACCCAAAAAATGCAGCAGTCCCTGGAATCCTTCCAGCACAACCTCACCAAGATTCGCACCGGGCGTGCCAATCCCGGCCTGCTTGATACGGTGCATGTGGACTATTACGGCTCCATGGTGCCGATCAGCCAGGTCGCCAATGTGGCCTTGCTCGATGCGCGCACCATCAGCGTCTCGCCCTGGGAAAAAGGCATGGGCGCCAAGATTGAAAAGGCCATTCGTGACTCCGACCTGGGCTTGAACCCCGCGTCGCAGGGCGACCTGATTCGCGTGCCGATGCCGGCCATGACCGAAGAGCGCCGCAAGGAGCTCACCAAAGTCGTGCGGGCCGAGGGCGAGCATGCCAAGGTGGCGATTCGCAATCTTCGCCGCGACGCCAATGATGGTGTCAAAAGACTGGTGAAGGAAAAACTGGCTTCCGAGGATGAAGAGCGCCGTTCGCAGGACGACATCCAGAAGTTCACCGACCGGTTCATTGCTGATGTTGACAAAATGGTCGCCAGCAAGGAACAAGACATCATGGCAGTGTGATCTATCAGCCTCTGGCCTGAATCAACCATGGCCACTTCCGCCTTGATTATTCCGTACCATGTCGCCATTGTCATGGATGGCAATGGACGTTGGGCTTCCAAACGGTTTTTGCCCCGCATCGCCGGCCACAAGCAGGGCGTTGATTCGCTGATTCGCTGTGTCAAGGCCTGCCTGAACCGTGGTGTCAGTGTTTTAAGCGTGTTTGCATTCTCATCGGAGAACTGGAACCGGCCGCCCGAAGAGGTTTCGGGCTTGATGGACCTGTTGGTGATTGCGCTGGCCAAGCAGGTGGCTAACCTCAATGCCGATGGGGTTCGAATTCATTTTGTGGGTAATCGCCTGGAGCTTTCCGCAAGAGTTCAGGCAGCGCTGGTGAAGGCTGAACTTGAAACAGTGGCGAATCAGCGTCTGACCTTCAATGTGTGTTTCAACTATGGTGGACGCTGGGACATAGCCCAGGCCGCGCAAAAGCTGGTCAGCCGTGGCGAGGCAATTACCGAGTTGTCGCTAGACGGCGCGATGGCCCTGGCTCATGTGCCAGATCCCGATCTGCTGATCCGTACCGGCAGCGAACTGCGGATCAGCAATTTCATGCTATGGCAGGCGGCCTACTCGGAATTGCATTTTTCCGACAAGCTCTGGCCTGAATTCGATGAGGCTGCGCTCGATGAGGCAATTGCCATCTTCAGCACGCGCGAACGGCGTTTCGGCAAAACTTCAGAGCAGGTGAACAGCCATTATGTGGCAGCACCTGTTAAAAAGCCTGCCTGATGCTTAAGCAGCGTGTCATCACGGCGATTGTCCTGCTTGCGATCTTGCTGCCGGCGCTGTTCTACCAAAACCCGCTACCTTTTTGTGGGCTGGCCTTGCTGATGATTGTGGCTGGGGCATGGGAATGGGGTCGCCTGAATGCTTTCGGACAGGCAGGTTCGCTCGGACTTTCAACCACCTGCGTGCTGGCTTGTGGTTTGTCGTGGTACGGTGGCTTGCTTGAAAAACCGTTGCCGCTTCTTTGGGCTTCGGTGGGCGCCGTTTGGGTGCTTGCGGGAGGCTGGCTGTTGCGCACAGGTGTGGCGGGCTGGCCGCGCATTCCGAAAATGCTGCGTCTCATCGGGGGACTGATCGCCTTGTGGCTGGCATGGCTGGCGATTGCACGGGCGCGCGTCATGGGTATCGAGTTTTTGCTGTCCATCCTGATGCTGGTCTGGGTCGCCGACATTTCCGCCTATTTTGCAGGCCGCGCCCTGGGGGGGCGTTTCAGCAAGGGCAAGCTGGCGCCGTCGATCAGCCCCGGCAAAAGCTGGGAAGGCGTATGGGGCGGCATGACCGGCGTGGTGCTGATGTCGCTGGCTTGGACGGCTGCCGGCGGCAACAGCCTTTACAGCCTGCTGGTTCAGCATCACGGCATGGCGCTGATGCTGCTGGCGGTTGTTTTTCTGGCTGCCATGAGCGTGGTGGGCGATCTAGTGGAGTCCCTGATCAAGCGCAGCGCTGGCGTAAAAGATTCCAGCGGATTGCTGCCCGGCCATGGTGGTGTGCTTGACCGTGTGGATGCTTTGCTGCCCGCCTTGCCGCTGGCGATGATGCTGGTCAATTTATAGGAATTCCAGGCTAGACGCTTACTTTATGACTTTCCAAAAGCAGCGCATCACCATCCTGGGCTCTACCGGCTCCATCGGCGTCAGCACTCTGGATGTGATTGCACGCCACCCAGACAAGTTTGAAGTTTTTGCTTTGAGCGCGGCAACGCAGGTCGATCTGATGCTGGCGCAATGCGCGCAGTTCAGGCCACGGTATGCGGTCATGGCGAGCCAGCCCCATGCCCGGCTTCTGGCTGAAAAAATCAAGAAAAATAGCCTGCTTACGCAGGTGCTGAATGCGCCAGATGCTCTTGAAATGATAGCATCGAATGAGCAGGTGGACGCAGTGATGGCGGCGATTGTTGGCGCTGCGGGCTTGTCGCCCTGCATGGCTGCGGCCAGGGCTGGAAAACGCCTGCTGCTGGCCAATAAGGAGGCGCTGGTGGTGGGCGGCGACGTCTTCATGCAGGCAGTGCATGCCGGCGGCGCCAGGCTGCTGCCGATTGACAGCGAGCACTCGGCCATCTTTCAATCCCTGCCGGATGATCCGGCAAGCTGGCCGCACCGGGTTGAAAAAATCATATTGACCGCATCAGGCGGCCCCTTTCGAACACGGGATGCGGCCAGCTTGCGCTATGTCACGCCTGACGAAGCCTGCGCGCATCCGAACTGGGTGATGGGCCGCAAGATTTCCGTTGATTCGGCCACCATGATGAACAAGGCCCTGGAAGTGATCGAGGCCAAGTATCTGTTCGGCCTGGCGCCCGAACAGATAGAAGTGGTGATTCATCCGCAGAGCATCATTCATTCGATGGTGCAGTACTACGACACGTCGGTGGTGGCGCAGTTGGGAACGCCTGACATGCGAGTGCCGATTGCTTATGGCCTCGCGTGGCCTGAGCGGATTACTTCGGGCGCACAGGCGCTGGATTTTAAAAACCTTGCCAACATGAGCTTTGAAGTGCCGGACAACCTGCGCTTTCCTGGTCTGCGGCTGGCTTGGGATGTGCTCAAGGCACCGGTGGGAAGCACTGCCGTCCTGAATGCCGCCAACGAAATAGCGGTGGCGGCATTCCTCGACGGCTGCATACGCTTTGATCACATACACCAGGTAAATCATGAAACTCTAGAGACTGTTTCAGTCTCTGATGCAAATGACATCGAAGGCCTGCTGGCGCTGGACGCCGAGGCGCGACTGATTGCCGCTCAAATTGCAAAACGTCTGGAGATCTGAAGATGATGACGCTGATTTCTTTTGTGGTGACGCTGGGCATCCTGATTGCAGTGCATGAGTATGGTCACTACCGCATTGCCGTGGCCTGCGGCATCAAAGTCTTGAAATTTTCCATTGGTTTCGGCAAGCCGATCTACACCTGGCGGCTCAAGGGCAAGGTCACCGAGTTTTCTATCGGCATGCTGCCGTTGGGCGGCTACGTCAAGATGCTGGACGAGCGGGAATCACCGGTCGATCCGTCCGAGCGCCACCTGGCCTTCAATACCCAGCCCCTCAGGTCGCGTGCCATGGTGGTGGCTGCCGGGCCTCTGGCGAATCTGCTGCTGGCTGTTGTGTTGTATTCAGTGGTCAACTGGAGCGGCGTGCAAGAGCCCAAGGCAGTTCTGGCCAGCCCGGTGGCCAATTCAATGGCGCAGCAGGCCGGATTGAGCGGCCATGAAACTGTTTACCAGGCCGCCTTTGAAGGGGATGAGCTGGAAACGGTGCGGTCTTTCGAGGACCTGCGCTGGCGCATGACACAAGGTGCGCTGAATGGGCGTGATCTGCAACTGGTAGTGGAGAACGGTGGCGCAGGACAGGCAAACCGTACCATTCTGCTGCCGCTTAGCAAGTTCAATGCCGCCGAGGCTGATGCCCAACTTTTTAGGAAAATCGGCATTTTGGGCCCGTGGACCCAGCCGGTGATTGGTGAAACCATGGCTGGGGGCGCTGCACAAAAATCGGGTTTGCAGGCTGGCGATGTGGTTCAGGCCATCGGCAAAACTTCAATTGTCGATGGCCAGCAGCTGCGTGAAACCATTCGCGCCTCTGCCAGTTCTTCAGGTGCAAAGGATGGCGCCATGACACCGCAGACCTGGCGGATTGTGCGTGCCGGCCAGCCGCTGGAGTTGCAGGTAACGCCTGAAATTACAAAAGAAGGGGCTGCAACAATAGCCCGCATAGGTGCCTATGTTGGAGCGCCACCTGAATTTGTCACCGTGCACTATGGCTTGCTCGATGGTTTGTGGGGAGGGGCTGTGCGCACCTGGGAGGTGTCTGCCCTGACACTCAGGATGATGGGGAAAATGGTGATCGGCGAAGCATCGCTGAAGAATTTGAGCGGTCCGCTCACGATTGCCGAATACGCTGGAAAATCAGCCACCATGGGCTGGACATCGTATCTGGTGTTTCTCGCCCTGGTCAGTGTCAGCCTGGGCGTGCTGAACCTGCTGCCGCTGCCGGTTTTGGACGGTGGGCACCTGATGTATTATCTTTGGGAGGGAATCACCGGCCAAGGCGTGTCAGACGCCTGGATGGACCGGCTGCAGCGCGGTGGTGTTGCGATTCTTCTGGGCATGATGTGCATTGCCCTTTTCAATGATGTAACCCGACTCGTGGGCTAACTTCCTTCCAATTCATGCAAAAGCAATTCAAACAATTCAAAACTCGTGCTGTCTGCGCCATTGCTGCAGGTATGTTTTTCGTCAATGCCGCCTGGGCAGTTGATCCGTTCACTGTCAGGGATATCCGGGTTGAGGGCCTGCAGCGGGTTGAGCCAGGAACGATTTTTGCCTCCTTGCCATTTCGGGTCGGAGAAACCTATAACGACGACAAAGGCTCAAGCGCCATTCGTGCGCTGTTCGGCCTGGGATTGTTCAAGGATGTGCGGCTTGAAGTGAGTGGCGATGTGCTGGTGGTAATTGTTGAAGAGCGTCCTACCATTGCGGACGTGGACTTCGTGGGGACCAAGGAATTTGACAAGGAAGTGCTGAAAAAGGCTTTGCGCGAGGCCGGCATTGCAGATGGTCAGCCGTTTGACAAGGCGCTGGCTGACAAGGCCGAGCAGGAACTCAAGCGCCAGTACATCAACAAAAGTCTCTACGGTGTGGAAGTCCTCACCACGGTAACGCCTATCGAGCGCAACCGGGTCAACCTGACGTTCAACGTGGTTGAAGGCGATGTGGCAAAAATCAATGAGATCCACATCACCGGCAACAAGGCGTTCAGCGAGTCCACACTGCTCAAACTGTTCGACCTGAATACAGGTGGCTGGCTGAGCTGGTACACCAAGTCAGACCGTTACTCCCGTGCCAAGCTCAATGCCGATATTGAAACCCTGCGCTCCTATTATTTGTCGCGCGGTTATCTTGAGTTCAAGGTCGATACCACTCAGGTGGCGATATCTCCTGACAAGCAAGGCATTGCCATCACCTTGAATGTTACCGAGGGCGAGCGTTTCGTGGTTTCTGGCATCAAGCTCGAGGGCAATTACCTGGGCAAGGAAGAAGAGTTCAAGTCACTGGTGACTATCACGCCAGGAGAGCCTTATAACGCCGACTCAGTGGCTGAAACCACCAAGGCAATGACTGATTATTTTGGCACCTTCGGTTTTGCATTCGCCAAGGTCGAAGCAGTCCCGGAGATTGATCGCAACACCAACCGCGTGGCGTTTGTACTGCAGGCTGAACCTTCGCGCCGGGCTTATGTACGACGCATCAATGTGGTGGGAAACAATCGAACGCGTGATGAAGTGGTGCGGCGCGAGTTTCGCCAGTTTGAATCGTCCTGGTATGACGGAGACAAGATTCGCCTTTCCCGCGACCGGGTGGACCGGCTTGGGTTCTTTACCGATGTGAATGTGGAAACGCAGGAGGTTGCCGGCACCTCCGACCAAGTCGATATTTCGGTAAATGTTGCAGAAAAGCCTACTGGAAATCTGCAATTGGGAGCAGGCTATTCAAGCTCGGACCGCCTTTCCCTGACTTTCGGCATCAAGCAAGAAAATGTTTTTGGATCAGGTAACTATCTGGGCATTGAACTCAATACCAGTGCTTCCAATCGCCAGGTGGTGTTGAGCACGATAGATCCTTATTTCACGGCAGATGGAATTTCGCGCAGTATTGATATCTACAACCGGACCAGCTCGCCGTCAACCAGTACCGGCAATGAAGACGACTACAAAATTAAATCAAGGGGGGCGAGTATTCGGTTTGGGGTTCCTTTTACCGAGACGGACATTGTTTACTTTGGCACGGGGTATGAAGCACTGAAAATAGTACCTGGGTTAAATCTTCCAGCCAGCTATCAAACTTATATAAACCAGTTTGGTTATACAACCAACTCCATCCCGCTAACGATTGGCTGGTCGCGCGACAGCCGGGACAGTGCCTTAGTCCCTACCAATGGTCGCTACCAGCGTGTGAATGGAGAGTGGGGTTTGGCTGGAGAGATCAGGTTCTTGCGGGCAAATTATCAAATCCAGCAATATATTCCTCTTAACAAGCAGTTCACCGTTGCGCTCAATGGCGAGCTGGGCTGGGGCAAGGGGCTCAACGGCCAGCCTTATTCCATCTTTAAAAATTATTATTCGGGCGGGTTGGGTTCGGTGCGGGGCTTCGAGCAGGGTTCCCTGGGGCCACGTGACAGTTTGGGAAGCGATGCCATCGGCGGGCCGAAAAAATTAACGCTCAATGCCGAGCTTATTGCACCATTCCCTGGCGCTGGTAATGACCGGACACTGCGCATCTACACTTTTCTGGATGCGGGAAATGTCTTTGGTGAAAAAGAAAAATACAGCCTGACTGAACTACGGGCTTCCACTGGCCTTGGGATCAGCTGGATTTCTCCGGTCGGACCGCTTCGCATTGCCTATGCACTTCCTTTGCGTAAAAAGGAAGGCGATAAAATCGAACGTTTGCAATTTCAAATCGGTACTTCTTTCTAATGAAAAAACTTTCAAGCAAACTTCTTGTTGGCCTGCTGATTTCGGTGGCGGGTTTTTCCGCCAGCGCCCAGGAATTCAAGGTCGGCGTCGTGAATCTGGACCGGATTTTTCGCGAAGCCAACTCAGCCAAGGCAGCCCAGACCAAACTTGAGCAAGAATTCAGCAAGCGTGAAAAAGAGTTGACCGACATGGCCGCGCAGCTAAAAACCCAGTCTGAAAAATTCGAGCGTGAAGCCCCGACGCTGGCCGAAACCCAGCGCACCTCACGTCAGCGGCAGCTGGTTGACCAGGACCGTACTTTCCAGACCAAGCGCCGTGAATTTCAGGAAGACCTGAGCGCCCGCAAGAACGAAGAATTGCAGCAGGTCATCGAGCGCGCCAACAAGGTGGTCAAGTCCCTGGCGGAAACAGAAAAATACGACCTGATCCTGCAGGAATCCGTTTACGTGAATCCCAAGCATGACATCACCGACAAGGTGATTAAAGCCCTGAACGCCGCCCGCTGATTGCGGCTGCGGGGTATGCGCATGAGCGAGGAAATGGCAGGTACTGCATGACGCTGCGCCTGGCCGACATCATCGAGTCATTGGCCGGCAAGGCGCAAGCCGAACTGGTGGGCGACCCGAATTTCCAAATAGAGCGCCTTTCCACGCTGGAGGCCTCGGGTCCGCTTGATCTGGCATTCCTGAGCCACCCCAGGTATCTTGGTCAGCTTTCGCAGTCCGCCGCAGGCTGCGTGGTGGTGGCGCCTTCTGCCCGCGAGGCCGCCATGCAGCGAGGCGCGTGCATCGTTGTGGCTGATCCCTACCACTACTTTGCGCTGATCACCCAGCTCTGGAAGCAAACCCACTTTCCACTGCCTGCGGCGCAGGTCCATCCCAGCGCATCAATCGATCCCCAGGCGGTGCTGGGACCGAATGTATCGGTTGGAGCATTCGCTTGCATTGGACCCGGCGCGATCATCGGAGAGGGTGCCCGCATCGCGGAGCATTGCGTCATCGGCGCCAATGCAGTCATTGGTGCCGATACCCGGCTTTCGGCACGGGTGACCGTGGCGCATGCCTGCCGCATTGGCGAGCGCTGCATCATTCATCCGGGAGCCGTGATCGGTGCCGATGGTTTTGGCTTCGCGCCGCATGATGGCCAGTGGGTCAAGATCGAGCAACTTGGCGCGGTCCGCATCGGCAATGATGTGGAAATCGGCGCCAACACCTGCATTGACCGGGGCGCGCTGCAGGACACTGTGCTTGAGGACGGCGTCAAGCTTGATAACCTCGTGCAGATAGGTCACAACGTACGCATCGGCAAGCACACCGCCATGGCGGGTTGCGCCGGCGTGGCCGGCAGCGCGACAATTGGCGCGCATTGCACCGTCGGCGGTGGCGCGATTGTGTTGGGCCATCTGCGCCTGGCCGATGGCGTGAATGTGTCGGCGGCGTCCACCGTCACTCGGTCGATCTTGAAGCCCGGCCACTACACCGGCCTCTTTCCCATCGACGACAATGCCGCCTGGGAAAAAAATGCCGCTACGCTCAAGCAGCTCAGCGCCTTGCGCGAGAGGCTCAAGCAAACTGAAAAATCCCTGCTTCAGCTGCAGGGGCGCCTAGAAGAAAAACCATGATGGACATTCACCAGATTCTCACCTTGTTACCCCATCGCTACCCGATTCTGCTAGTGGACCGGGTGCTTGAAATCGAAACCGGAAAACGCATCAAGGCGCTGAAAAACGTCACCATCAACGAGCCGTTTTTCATGGGCCATTTCCCCAAGCATCCTGTCATGCCGGGCGTGCTGATGCTCGAAGCCATGGCGCAAGCTGCTGCCTTGCTGTCGTTTTCAACGCTGGGCGTGACGCCCGATGACAAGACCGTATACTACTTCGCCGGCATTGATGGGGCGCGATTCAAGCGCCCGGTGGGGCCTGGCGACCAGATGATCATGGAGGTGGAGCTGATTCGCATGAAAGCCGGCATCTTTAAATTCAAGGGCGTGACCCGCGTCGATGGCAACCTTGCCTGCGAGGCCGAGCTGATGTGCACCATGCGCACCGTGGCCTGAGCCGACGGCGATGACATTGCCAGTACCTCCCGCCGGCGTTCATGCCACTGCCCTTGTCGATGCTGCGGCGCAGCTTGACACCTCGGTCACTGTCGGGCCTTACACCGTCATCGGCCCGCATGTCAGGATCGGTGCCGGCACCACTATTGGCGCCCATTGCGTCATCGAGGGCCACACTACCATTGGCCGTGACAACCGGATTTTCCAGTTCAATTCTCTGGGCGCTGTTCCACAGGATAAAAAATACGCTGGTGAGCCTTGTGAACTGGTGATTGGCGACCGCAACACCATCCGCGAGTTCTGCAGCTTCAACATCGGCTCGCCCGGCGACCAGGGCGTGACCCGCATGGGCAACGACAACTGGATCATGGCTTACGTGCATGTGGCGCATGACTGCATCGTCGGCAACCATACGATTTTTGCCAACAACACCACGCTAGGCGGCCATGTGCAGATAGGCGACTGGGTGATCCTGGGCGGCTTTACCGGCGTGCACCAGTTCGTCAAGCTGGGCGCGCACAGCTTCACCGCCATCTCGTCCGTGCTGGTGGCTGACTTGCCGCCCTTCGTGATGTGCCAGGGCCAGCCAGCGGTCGCCCGGTCGATGAATTTCGAGGGCTTGCGCCGCCGGGGCTTTTCGCCCGAACGCATCGCGGCCGTCAAGGCCATGCACAAGGCGCTGTACCGTGATGGCCTGACGCTGGATGAAGCCAAGCTGCGAATTGCTGAATTGACTGAAAAGTACCCTCAGTCTGCACCGGATGTGCAAATGATGCTCTCTTTTCTGGAGCAGGCCTCGCCCCAGCGCGGCATTGTTCGCTAGAGAAGAACACTGATGTCGGCCTCGCCACAGCCTCTGCCCCCACGGAAAGCGGCGGGGACTGCGGTTCATTCAAGCATCAACCCGTCCCGCATTGCGATGGTCGCCGGAGAAACTTCCGGCGATCTGCTGGCAGGCCTGCTCCTCGACGGTCTGCACGTCCGCTGGCCCGGCCTGCAGGCCAGCGGCATCGGCGGTCCGCGCATGGTCCAGCGCGGCTTCCAGGCCGACTGGCCGAGTGACAAGCTGGCGGTGCACGGCTACAGCATCGAAGTGCTGCGGCGGCTGAGCGAACTGCTGGGCATTCGCAAGAAATTGCGCGAGCGACTGCTGCGCGAGCGTCCCGACATGTTTATCGGCATCGATGCGCCCGATTTCAACCTGGGACTTGAAGCAGCCCTGAAGGCCCAAGGCATCAAGACCGTGCAGTTTGTGTGCCCCTCGATCTGGGCCTGGCGCGCGGACCGGGTCGAAAAAATCAGGCGAAGCGTTGACCATGTGCTGTGCATTTTTCCGTTCGAGCCCGCCTTGCTGGCCTCGCATGGCATCGCCGCGACCTATGTGGGCCATCCGCTGGCCAGTGTCATTCCGATGCAGCCGGACCGACTGGCGGCCAGAAGCGCGCTGGGCTTGCGTGAAGAAGACACGGTGGTGGCCATCCTGCCGGGCAGCCGCCAGTCTGAAATCCACCATCTGGCATTACGCTTCTTTCAGGCTGCAGCGCTTGTCAAGCATGCGAAGTCAGCTATTAAATTCATAGTGCCGGCCGTCCCTTCACTGAAAAACCTGGTCGAGCAGCTGGCGGATGCCGCCGGCGTCCGGGACGATGTGCAGATCGTCGCCGGCCAGTCGCATACGGTGCTGGCCGCCTGCGATGTCACCCTGATCGCCAGCGGCACCGCGACGCTCGAAGCCGCCTTGTTCAAGCGGCCGATGGTGATCGCCTACAACATGAGCTGGCTGTCGTGGCAGCTGATGCGGCGCAGGCAGCTGCAGCCCTGGGTCGGTTTGCCCAATATTCTGTGCCGCGATTTTGTCGTGCCCGAACTGCTGCAGGAGGCGGCCACGCCCCAGGCGCTGGCCGAGGAATTGCTGAAATGGGTCGATGCAAAATCTGCCGCGCCGGGCAAAATAACGGCGATTGAACAACGATTCACCCAGCTGCATGAAGAACTGCGGCGCGACACTTCCCGACTGGCGACCGATGCAATCCAGAAAATCCTTGAAACCTGAGCAGACCGTTTTTTCCTGGCACACGTCCGGACTGATGGCTGGCGTTGACGAGGCTGGCCGGGGGCCCCTGGCCGGGCCGGTGGTGGCAGCGGCCGTCATCCTCGATGAATTCAATCCCATCAAGGGCCTGGCTGACTCCAAGAAGCTGACCGCCTTGCGGCGTGAAAAACTCTATGACGAGATCCAGGCCAAAGCACTGTGCTGCTCGATAGCGCTGGCAACGGCGGAGGAAATCGACAGCCTCAACATTCTGCAGGCCACGATGCTGGCGATGAAGCGCGCCGTCGAAGGCTTGCGGCTCAAGCCCGGCAAGGTGCTGGTCGATGGCAACCGGCTGCCCAAGCTGGCGATGGTGGCCGAGGCGATAGTCAAGGGCGATGCGCTGGTGCCTGCGATCTCGGCGGCATCCATCCTGGCCAAGGTGTACCGCGACCGCTGGTGCGGCGACTATCACCTGCAGTATCCGCAGTATGGCTTTGCCGGCCACAAAGGCTATGGCACGGCCGAACACTTGGCCGCCTTGCGCCTGCACGGCGCCTGCCCGCAGCACCGGCGCTCGTTCGCGCCGGTCGCCGGGGTGCTGCGGTGAGCGGCGGCTTTTCGGTTCCCGTCAGCCATGTCTCCTCCCGCGACAATGCGCTGGTCAAGGACTTGCGCCGGCTGTCGCAGGACAGCACCGCTTACCGCAAACAGGGACGTGTCTGGCTGGAGGGCGACCACTTGTGCCGCGCAGCGCTGGCGCGCGGCCTGAAGCCTGCCCTGGCCGTGTTTTCAGAGTCTTTTTGGCCTCTGGCGCAGGCCCAATATGCGCAGGCAGCTATTAAAAACATAGTGATCTCAGATGCGCTGCTGCCCGAGATCAGCGGCCTGGAATCGCCGGCGCCCATGGGTTTCGTGCTGGAAATGCCCGCGCCGCCTGAACTCCTGCCCGCTGCGGCGTCGGTCATCCTGGACCGGGTGCAGGATGCTGGCAACGTCGGCTCCATCCTGCGCAGCGCGGCCGCGTTCGGTTTTGGCCAGATCATTGCGTTGAAAGGCACGGCTGCGCTCTGGTCGCCCAAGGTGCTGCGGGCCGGCATGGGCGCCCACTTCGCACTGCGCCTGATTGAAGGCGTCGAGCCCGAGGGACTGGCGAATCTGACGGTGCCGATTGTCGTCACCAGTTCGCACCACGGCAGCTTTTTGCACCAGCAAACGATTCCCATGCCCTGCGCCTGGGCCATGGGCCATGAAGGGCAGGGCGTCGGCGAGGGCTTGATGGCGCGTGCCAGTTTGAAGGTTCGCATCGACCAGCCGGGCGGCGAGGAATCGCTCAATGTGGCAGCGGCGGCGGCCATCTGCCTGTATGCCAGTGCATCGGTCCGGCAGTAAACGGCAAGGCGCCACTATGCGTAAGGCAGCTGGTTGCACCTGGTGACAACCATCTAGGTAACCCGGGATCGCCAAGCTATAATCAGTGGCTTTTCAAATCACAGCTTCGCCCAAGCGCCTCCGTAAGCCAAACCCCCTCACAAAAGCAGCCTGCGAGCGTCACCAGACGTTTCCCACGCATGCTTGGGCGAACCGTAAACAACCGGAGAACCCAGTGCTTTTGTCTCTAAAGGGAAATACCCCCCCCGCCATCCTGGCGCTCGCGGACGGCACGGTCTTCATTGGCAACTCGATTGGAGCTGCCGGCTCCACGGTCGGCGAGGTGGTGTTCAACACCGCCATGACCGGCTACCAGGAAATCCTCACCGACCCGAGCTACTGCCAGCAGAACGTCACGCTGACCTACCCGCACATCGGCAATTACGGCATCAATGCCGAAGACGTGGAAGCCAGCAAGGTGCATGCCGCCGGCCTGATCATCAAGGACCTGCCGCTGCTGGCCTCCAATTTCCGCATGACGATGACGCTGGCGCAGTACCTGGTCAGTGAAAATGTCGTGGCCATCGCCGGCATCGACACCCGCCAGCTGACGCGCCACCTGCGCATGAAAGGCGCGCAAAACGGCTGCATCCTGGCGCTTGGAGCCGGCGAAACGGCCAGCCAGTCCGTCATCGACAAGGCGATAGCCAGCGCAAGAGCCGCGCCCTGCATGGACGGGCTGGACCTGGCCAAGGTCGTGTCCGCCAAGCAGACCTACGAATGGACACAGACCGAATGGAATCTGCTCAACAGCAACGGCAAGCCGGGCTACGGCGTTCAGATCACGCCGAAATTCCATGTGGTGGCCTATGATTTCGGCGTCAAAAGCAACATTTTGCGCATGGTGGCCGAGCGCGGCGCGCGCATCACGGTGGTGCCGGCGCAGACTTCTGCGGCGGATGTGCTCAAGCTCCAGCCGGACGGCATTTTCCTGGCCAACGGCCCCGGCGACCCGCAGGCCTGCGACTATGCGATTGAAGCGGTGCGCGAACTGATCGAGACCGGCATTCCGACCTTCGGCATCTGCCTGGGCCACCAGATCATGGCGCTGGCCGGCGGCGCTAAAACTTTCAAGATGAAATTCGGCCACCACGGCGCCAATCATCCGGTGAAAGACCTCGACACCGGCCGCGTCAGCATCACCAGCCAGAACCACGGTTTCGCGGTCGATGAAAAAACCCTGCCGTCCAACCTGCGGCCAACCCACATCAGCCTGTTCGACGGCACGCTGCAGGGCCTGGCCCGCACCGACAAGCCGGCGTTCTGCTTCCAGGGCCACCCGGAGGCCTCGCCCGGCCCGCACGATATTTCCTATCTGTTCGACCGCTTCATCGAATCGATGCGCAGCACCCTGGCCGCATCCACAACGCAAAGGTAAGACGTGGCAACTTTATTCAGCTTCCCGCAGGCAACGCTTGAAAAAGCCATCCAGAAACGAATCCTGACGCTGCCGCCGCAGCACCGTGAATGGTTTGCCGAGCGCTGGCTGCAAAAGCCGTACAAGAAATCCTTCATCGAAAAAAAGGCCATGCCGCTGGTGATTCTCCTGAGCAAGGGGAAAAACTGGGACGACGCCTTGTTCGCAGAAGAAATGACGGCCTGGGATGCCAAGTTCTATGCGGCCGAAGCAGAAGTTTTGTATCCCTTCGTGACCGGCGATGGCCTGCTCAAGCTGATGCAGAAAAACATGCCCGCCGAGCGCCTGGAGGCGATTCGCCTCAAGCTGGACACCCAGCGCCACGTCCAAAGCTGATGCAGACAGGCTTGCCCAAGCCTTTTTCAGCCCCCGATTTCCTGATTTCCTGATCGCTCCTATGCCAAAACGCACAGATATCAAAAGCATTCTCATCATCGGCGCCGGCCCGATCATCATCGGCCAGGCCTGCGAGTTCGACTATTCCGGCGTTCAGGCCTGCAAGGCGCTGCGCGAGGAAGGCTACAAGGTCATCCTGATCAACAGCAACCCGGCCACGATCATGACCGACCCGGCGACCGCCGACGTGACCTACATCGAGCCGATCACCTGGCAGACCGTCGAGAAAATCATCGTCAAGGAGCGGCCCGACGCGATCTTGCCGACGATGGGCGGCCAGACGGCGCTCAATTGCGCGCTCGACCTGTGGCGCCACGGCGTGCTCGACAAATACCAGGTCGAGCTGATCGGTGCCAAGCCAGAGGCCATCGACAAGGCCGAGGACCGGCTCAAGTTCAAGGACGCGATGACCAAGATCGGCCTGGGTTCGGCCCGCTCCGGCATCGCGCACAGCATGGATGACGCCTGGAGCGTGCAGAAAACGCTGGGTTTCCCGACCGTGATCCGCCCCAGCTTCACGCTCGGCGGCACCGGCGGCGGCATTGCCTACAACCCGGAGGAGTTCGAGGAAATCTGCAAGCGCGGCCTGGAAGCCTCGCCGACCAACGAGCTCCTGATTGAAGAGTCGCTGCTCGGCTGGAAGGAGTACGAGATGGAAGTGGTGCGCGACACCGCCGACAACTGCATCATCGTCTGCTCGATTGAAAACCTCGACCCGATGGGCGTGCACACCGGCGACTCGATCACCGTGGCGCCGGCGCAGACGCTCTCGGACAAGGAATACCAGATCCTGCGCAATGCGAGTCTGGCGGTGCTGCGCGAAATCGGCGTCGATACCGGCGGCTCGAATGTGCAGTTCTCCATTAACCCAGCCGATGGCCGCATGGTAGTGATCGAGATGAATCCGCGCGTCTCGCGCTCCTCGGCGCTGGCGTCGAAGGCCACGGGTTTCCCGATTGCCAAGGTCGCGGCCAAGCTGGCCGTGGGCTTCACGCTCGACGAGTTGCGCAACGAGATCACCGGCGGCGCGACGCCGGCGAGCTTCGAGCCCAGCATCGACTACGTCGTCACCAAGATTCCGCGCTTTGCGTTCGAAAAATTCCCGACCGCCGACTCGCGCCTGACGACGCAGATGAAGTCGGTCGGCGAAGTCATGGCCATGGGCCGGACCTTCCAGGAATCGTTCCAGAAAGCCCTGCGCGGGCTCGAAGTCGGCGTCGATGGCATGAACGAAAAAACCCAGGACCGCGAAGTGCTGGAAAAGGAACTCGGCGCGCCGGGCCCGGACCGCATCTGGTACGTCGGCGATGCGTTCGCCATGGGGCTCTCGGTCGATGAAGTGTTCGAACTGACGAAAATCGACCGCTGGTTCCTGGTGCAGATCGAGCAGATCGTCAAGATCGAGCTGGAGCTGGAAACCACCACGCTCGACCAGATTGACGCCGCCACGCTGCGCGCGCTCAAGCAAAAGGGCTTTTCCGACCGCCGCCTGGCCAAGCAGCTCAAGACCACCGACACTGCGATTCGCGAAAAGCGCATTGCCCTGGGTGTGCGTCCTGTCTATAAGCGCGTCGATACCTGTGCGGCGGAGTTTGAAACCAACACCGCCTACCTGTATTCGACCTACGAGGCCGAGGGCAGCGAATGCGAGGCGCTGCCTTCGGACAAGAAGAAAATCATGGTGCTCGGCGGCGGACCCAACCGTATCGGCCAGGGCATCGAGTTCGACTACTGCTGCGTGCATGCGGCCATGGCGATGCGCGAGGACGGCTATGAAACCATCATGGTCAACTGCAACCCCGAGACGGTTTCGACCGACTACGACACCAGCGACCGCCTGTACTTCGAGCCGCTGACGCTCGAAGACGTGCTGGAAATCGTGGACAAGGAAAAGCCCTTCGGCGTGATCGTCCAGTACGGCGGCCAGACGCCGCTCAAGCTGGCGCTCGACCTGGAAGCCAACGGCGTGCCCATCATCGGCACCTCGCCCGACATGATCGACGCCGCCGAAGACCGCGAGCGTTTCCAGAAACTGCTGCATGCGCTGGCCCTGCGCCAGCCGCCCAACGCCACGGCCCGCACCGAGCCGGAAGCGCTGGAGAAGGCCGCTGCACTGGGCTACCCGCTGGTGGTGCGCCCGAGCTATGTGCTGGGCGGCCGTGCCATGGAAATCGTCCATGAGCAACGCGATCTGGAGCGCTACATGCGTGAAGCCGTCAAGGTCAGCCACGACTCGCCGGTTCTGCTCGACCGCTTCCTGAACGATGCCATCGAATGCGACGTGGACTGTATCCGCGACGCGCAGGGCAAGACCTTCATCGGCGGCGTGATGGAGCATATCGAGCAGGCCGGCGTTCACAGCGGCGACTCGGCCTGCTCGCTGCCGCCGTATTCGCTGAGCCTGGAGACCGTCACCGAGATCAAGCGCCAGACCGCCGCCATGGCCGCAGCGCTGAATGTGGTGGGGCTGATGAATGTACAGTTCGCGATTCAGAATATCGACGGCTTGGATGTGATTTACGTCCTGGAAGTCAACCCGCGCGCATCGCGCACCGTGCCTTTTGTCAGCAAGGCAACCGGCATTCAGCTGGCCAAGGTGGCGGCACGCTGCATGGTCGGCCAGTCGCTGGCTTCACAAGGTGTGGTGAATGAAGTCACGCCGCCTTACTTCAGCGTCAAGGAAGCGGTGTTTCCCTTCGTCAAATTCCCCGGCGTGGACACGATTCTCGGCCCCGAGATGAAATCCACCGGCGAGGTGATGGGCGTCGGCAAGACCTTCGGTGAAGCCTTCGTCAAGTCGCAGATCGGTGCCGGCACCAAGCTGCCGACGACTGGAAAAGTCTTCCTGACGGTCAAGAACAACGACAAGGCGCGTGCGGTCGAGGTGGCGCGTGCCTTGGCGGCGCTCAAGTTCGAGCTGGTGGCGACCAAGGGCACGGCGGCGGCCATCAATGCCGCTGGCATTGCCTGCGGCGTCGTCAACAAGGTGACTGAAGGCCGGCCGCATGTGGTGGACATGATCAAGAACAACGCGATTGCGCTGGTCATCAACACGGTCGAGGAGCGGCGCAACGCGATTGCCGATTCGCGCCAGATCCGTACCTCGGCGCTGCTGGCTAGAGTGACCACCTTCACCACGATTGCCGGCGCTGAAGCGGCAGTCGAGGGCATGAAGTACCTGGACAACCTGAGCGTGCATTCAATTCAGGAACTGCACGCCCAGCTGGCGGCGCAGGCGGCATGACCCTGCGCTTGAGTGCCTGGCCAAACATCGGTCGATTTGCATTAAACTAAAACGTCAATTCGATTCAATATGCCGCCGCCAGGTGACTGGTGGCGGTTTCGCATTTTGCAGGACAAAAACATGGCAACCCTTCCCATTACCAAGCGCGGCGCGGAAAAGCTCAAGGCTGAATTGCATCATCTCAAAACCGTTGACCGTCCCTGGGTCATCAACGCCATTTCCGAGGCCAGGGCGCAGGGCGACCTGAGCGAAAACGCCGAATATGAAGTCGCCAAGGACCGCCAGGGTTTCATTGAGGGCCGCATCCAGGAAATCGAGGGCAAGCTCTCTGCTGCCCAGATCATCGACCCGTCGGTGATGGAGCCGGGCACGCGGGTCGTGTTCGGCTCGACCGTGAAACTTGAGGACGAGGACACCGGCGACAGCGTGACTTACCAGATCGTTGGCGAGGACGAGGCCGACATCAAACTCGGCCTGGTGAACATCGGCTCGCCGATAGCCCGCGCGCTGATCGGCAAGAACGAAGGCGACACGGCCGAAGTGGTGGCGCCGGGCGGCATCCGTCGCTACGAGATCATCGCGGTCAGCTACCTCTGATGTGATGCGTCAGCCGGTGCGTCAGCAAGCAGGTGTTCTGGCTGCCGCGCTCTGGTGGGGCAGCCTGACGGCTTTGGGCTTTGTGGTCGTGCCCCTGCTGTTCATGCACCTGGGCAGTCCTGCGGCAGCGGGCGCCATGGCCGCGAAACTCTTTTCCGCACAGACCTGGCTCAGCACCGGCTGCGCCTTGCTGATGCTGATGGTTTTCAGGCAAAAAGATGCTCTGGCGCAGGCAAACCATGCGCAGGCAGCTATTAAATTCATAGTGGCCGGCATGCTGCTGGCGCTGCTGGTCGAGTTTGGCGTGGCGCCGCGCATCGTTAGTGCGCGTGCCGAAGGCGGCAATCTTCGGCTCTGGCATGGACTGGGCAGCGCCATGTACTTCGGTCAGTGGCTGTGCGCAGGCTTCACACTCTGGCGCTTGACGGCCCGGTCAGGGCGCTGAGCGTCAGCCAGCGCTGCAGTCGACCCCCGGTTCTTGCAAGGCGCTTCAGCAGCGCTCGGCCGCTTCCAGCGTGTTGACCAGCAGCATGGTGATGGTCATCGGGCCGACGCCGCCCGGCACGGGCGTGATGTAGCCGGCGACCTGCCGGACGCCCTCGAAATCGACATCGCCGCAGAGCTTGCCTTCTTCATTGCGGTTCATGCCGACGTCAATCACCACTGCGCCGGGCTTGACCATGTCAGCTGTCAAGATGTTGCGCTTGCCGACAGCGGCGACGATCACGTCGGCCTGCAGCGTTATGGCTTTCAAGTCGGGCGTGGCGCTGTGGCAGATGGTCACGGTGGCGTTTTTTTGCAGCAGCATCAGGGCCATCGGCTTGCCGACGATGTTGCTCCGGCCAATCACCACGGCATGCCTGCCGCGCAGGTCGTAGCCGATGCTCTCCAGCATTTTCATGCAGCCATACGGCGTGCAGGGCCAGAAGCCGGGCTGGCCGACCATCAGCGCGCCGGCGCTGCCGACATGGAAGCCATCCACATCCTTGGCCGGCGAAATGGCCTCGATGACTTTTTGCGCATCGATATGCGCCGGCAGCGGAAGCTGCACCAGGATGCCGTGAATCGCCGGGTCGTTGTTCAGCGCCTGAACCCGCGCCAGCAGTTCGGCTTCAAGCAGGTCGGCCGGGTAGCGTTCCAGCACGGAATGCAGGCCGTTGTCTTCGCAGGCCTTGACCTTGTTGCGGACATAGACCTGGCTGGCCGGGTTGTCGCCCACCAGCACCACGGCCAGGCCGGGCGTGATGCCGCGTGCGCGCAGGGCGCTGGCGCGCTGGGCGACTTCGGCGCGCAGTTGCCGGGAGAGGGCGTTGCCGTCAATAAGTTGTGCTGTCATGAATCGGTTTTCAAGTAAAAACGCCCGCTGGCGCAAGAGCCACGGGCGTAAGCTGCTATCAAAAGTTAAGTAATCGAAAGGCGGCGTCAGGCTTTGGGGGCGCTGGAGCCCAGGGCGATCTTGAGCAGGTCGGCCACGGTATTCGCGTTGAGCTTTTCCATGATGTTGGCGCGGTGCGCCTCGACCGTCTTGATGCTGATGCCTAGGTCGTCGGCGATCTGCTTGTTCAGCCGGCCGGCCACGATGCGGTCCAGCACCTGCGCTTCGCGCGAGGTCAGCTTGGCCAGCAAGGCGTCGCGGCTGGCCGATTGCTGGTGGTCGTTGAAGGTTTCCTTGGCTTGGGCCAGCATGCGCTCGACCAGATTGACCAGCGCTTCTTCCTGGAACGGCTTCTGGATGAAGTCCATCGCGCCTTTTTTCATCGTGTCCACCGCCATCGGCACGTCGCCGTGACCGGTGATGAAGACGATCGGCAGCGGCGACTTGCGCTCCAGCAGGCGGTCCTGCAGTTCCAGCCCGGTCATTCCGCCCATGCGGATATCGACGATCAGGCAGGCCACTTCGCGCGCATCGTAGCGGTTCAGGAAGGTTTCAGCTGACTCGAAACAGCGGACGCGGTAGTCCTTGCCTTCCAGCAACCATTGCAGCGAGTCGCGCACACCCTCGTCATCATCAACGACATAAACCGTACCTTTTTTGGGAATCAAACTCATGCGTTACTTTCTTCGTCAGCTTTTTAATGAGGAGTGGCGTTTTTCACTGCGGCGCCGGGTCTTCGGCAGCGATGGCGTCAGGTGCGGAAGATGAGCGTGAAGTGATGGGCATCACCGGGATCCAGAAGGTGAACCGGCACCCCACCACTTCGTCGCCATTGTAGATGTTCATCGCTTCGAGCCTGCCCTGGTGCGACTCGACAATGCTGCGGCACAGTTTCAGGCCAATGCCCATGCCCTCGGCCTTGGTGGAATAGAAGGCCTCGAACAGCCGCTCCATAACTTCGGGCGCCAGGCCCCGGCCCGAGTCAAGGACTGAAAATTCCACCACGCTTTGCGCATCGATCTGCTTGGGCACCACCCGTAGCTCAACATTGCGCTGCGCCGTAGGCCGATGCGACTGGGCAATCGACTCGGCTGCATTCTTCATCAGGTTAATCAGCACCTGCTCGATCAGTATCCGATCCACCATGACATCAGGGAGCCGGGCGGCGATGTAGTGGCTCAGCCGGACATGATGGCGCCTGAGCTCGATATCGGCCAGTTCCATCGCGTTGCTCACCAGGACGGCCACGTCGGCCGGCGTGCGGTTGGGCTCGCTGCGTTTTACGAATGCCCGGATGCGCTGAATGATCTGTCCGGCGCGCCAGGCCTGCTTGGCGGTTTTCTCCAGCGCCACCAGCAGGTCTTCATTGCTGATCTGTTCGGCCTTGATGCGCGACACCATGCCATTGCAATAGTTGTTGATGGCGGTCAGCGGCTGGTTCAGCTCATGGGCCACGCTGGAGGCCATCTCGCCCATGGTGATGAGGCGGCTGGCATTCTGGGCGCGCTCGTTTTGCTGCGCCGCCTGCTCTTCGGCATGGCGGCGCGGCGTGATGTCGGTGGCAATCACCATCTGCGCCAGCCGGCCATCGACCCAGGTCAGGTAGCGCGAGCGCACCTCCAGCCATTTTGTGAGTTCGGGCACGAAGATTTCGGCATTGGCCGTCTGCGCATCGGTCAGTGAATCGGTCGGAAAACCCGCCATGCCGTCCACCGCGTCCAGCGCATCGCCAGAAGTCGGAATGACCGGCACACCCGCCTGGGAAACCAGGTTCACATGGCCCGACACCTGGCCGCCGAACCAGGAGCGGTAGAGCTTGTTGGCGAACAGCAATTCCTCGCTGCCCAGCGGGGCCACGGAAACCGCCGAATCGAGCCCCTCCAGCACAGTGGTGAAACGCTCGTAGGAGGCGGTGAGTTCCTCGCGGATGCGCTTGGGCTCGGTGATGTCGGTCATCGAGGTCATCCAGCCGGTCTGATGGCCACGCGGATCAATCAGTGGCGAGACATACATCCGGGCATCGAAGGTGTTGCCGTTCTTGCGCTTGACCCGCACCTCAAAACCGCCCGGCGGCGTGCGGCCTTGGAGTTCATCGTTGAGC
Organism: Polaromonas sp.; assembly: GCA_028291905.1. GTDB lineage: Bacteria > Pseudomonadota > Gammaproteobacteria > Burkholderiales > Burkholderiaceae_C > Polaromonas. The sequence goes on along the minus strand of JAQGNK010000165.1, from coordinate 52 downwards.
CGGGCCATCAGGATGTCGAGTTCGCCTTCAGGCCAATGGGGGAAGGGCGGGG
>JAQGNK010000500.1 GCA_028291905.1 Polaromonas sp. | reverse complement strand
TCGGGCAGGTACTTGAGCATCAGCACCAGCACGATGCCGAAGACGATGGTTTCATAGCTGCCGCTGGTGCCGATCAGCCGGGGCAGCAGCACCTGCAGCTGGTCTTCGAGCAGCTTGGTCAGCAGCGCGCCGGTGAGGGCGCCCCAGACATGGCCGACGCCGCCGACCACCGTCATGAACAAATACTCGATGCCCATCTTCAGGCCGAAGGGCGACGGGTTGACGCTGCGCTGGAAGTGCGCGAACAGCCAGCCCGAGACCGACGCCAGCAGCGCGGCGATCAAAAAGATGGTGATCTTGTAGCGCAGCGTCGGCACGCCCATGGCCTCGGCCATCAGCGTGCCGCTGCGCAGCGAGCGCATGGCGCGGCCGGCACGGGAATCGAGCAGCCTCACAATCGCCAGCGCCGCCACCACCACGACAGTCCAGGTCAGGGCAAAAAAGCCCCGGCCCTGGCCGACATCCCAGCCGAACATTCTCAAGCTCTGCAGCCCCAGCAGGCCGTCGTACTTGCCCAGCGCCTCCAGGTTGCCCATCAGGTAGTACAGCGACAGGCCCCAGGCCAGCGTCGCCAGCGGCAGGTAGTGGCCCGACATCCTGAGCGTCAGCCAGGCCAGCACCAGGGCGCAGGCGGCGGTCAGGCCCAGGCCGATGAACAGCGTGAGCCACGGCGACAGGCCGGTGTTGAGCGTCAGCCAAGCGGTCGAATAGGCGCCGATGCCGACAAACGCGGCCTGGCCGAAAGAGGTCAGGCCGGCCACGCCGGTCAGCAGCACCAGCCCCAGGCAGACCAGGCTGTACAGGCCGATGTAGTTGAGCTGGGTGATCCAGAAATCGGGCAGCGGCAGCAAGGCCACCGCGACCAGCCCCAGGACCAGCGCCCAGAGTCCATAGCGTCTTGCCAGCATGTCAGTGCTCCTCGTCCGAATGGCCGCCTTGCAGGGAGCGCCACAGCAGCACCGGCAAAATCAGGGTGAACACAATCACTTCCTTGAAGGCGCTGGCCCAGAACGAGCCGAAGGCCTCGACGATGCCGACGAACAGGGCGCCCACCAGGGCGCCGGGGTAGCTCGCCAGCCCGCCCACCACCGCCGCCACGAAGCCCTTGAGCCCGATCAGGAAGCCGGAATCGTAGAACACGGTCGTCGTCGGCCCGATCAGCAGGCCCGACAGCGCGCCGATCAGCGCGGCCATGGCAAAGGTCATCTGGCCCGCCGACTGCGAGGAAATGCCCATCAGCCGCGCGCCCAGCCGGTTGACTGCCGTGGCGCGCAGCGCCTTGCCGTAGAGCGAGCGCTCGAAAAACAGCCACAGCAGCACGATCAGCGCGCCCGAGATGGCGATGATGATGATCGCCTGGCCCGAGAGGGTGAGCGCGCCCAGCGACAGCCGCAAGTCCCAGAACGCCGGGTTGCGAAAGCCTTCGGCGCCGAAGAACAGCAGGCCCAGGCCGGTCATGGCGAAATGCACGCCGACCGACACGATCAGCAGCACCAGCGGCGTGGCGTCGGCCAGCGACTGGTAGGCCACCCGATAGACCAGCGGCCCGAAAGCGGTGACCAGGCACACGCTGAGCAGCGCCTGCAGCATCAGCGGCAGCTGCAGCGGCGCCGCCCAGGCGGTCAGGCCGGCCACCGCCAGTGGAATCGCCAGCGTCCTGGCCGCCGACTTCAGCGCGGCCGGGAACTGGCGCCGCCGCTGCCATTCGGCCGCGCCGTCCATGGCGGCGGCGATGGCCGCCAGGATCAGCAGCAGCCAGACGGTGCCGGGAATCTTGCCGGTCTGCAAAATCGCCAGGGTCAGCGCGCCATAGGCGACGAATTCGCCCTGCGGGATGAAGATGACCCGGGTGACGGTGAACACCAGCACGGTGGCCAGGCCCAGCAGGGCATAGATGGCGCCGCTGGTGATGCCGTCCAGCAGCAAGATGCTGGCAATTGAAAAATCCATGGAAAGCCCTTGGCTGGTCAGTACAAACTACGAACGGACACGAAAAAGCGTGCGCCGGACGGCCGCAGCCGCCCGCCCGCTACAGGAAAAGCCGTGCGGCAGACTTGGCGCTACTCGACTTTCCAGTCGCCGTTCACCACCTTGAGCATCACGCCGGTTTCCGGCGTGTAGCCCCAGTGGTCATCCTTGGTCCAGTTCACCACGCCGTGCGACACCACCGTGCGGCCGATGCCTTCCAGCGCATCGCGCAGCGCCAGGCGGAATTCGGGCGTGCCGGGCTTGGCTTTCTTCAGCGCCACCGGAATGATCTTTTCCAGCACCAGCTCGGCGTCGTAGCCATGGCCGGCAAACTGGTTGCGCGAGCCGGGGCCGTAGGCTTTTTCATAGCTCTGCACGAAATCAATCGCGACCTTTTTGGACGGGTGGCTGTCGGGCAGCTGCTCGGCGATCACCGCCGGCCCAGACACCACATAGGCGCCCTCGACCGACTTGCCGCCGACCCGCATCAGGTCGCGCGTGGCGGCGGCATGGGTCTGGTAGATCTTGCCCTTGTAGCCGCGCTCGACCACCGCCATGTGCGGCATGGCCGCGCCGCTGCCCGAGGCGACGATCAGCATGGCGTCAGGGTTGGCGGCCACCAGCTTGAGCGCCTGGCCGGTCACGCTGGTGTCGGAGCGGGCAAAGCGCTCGGTGGCGACCACCTTGATGCCGCTCTTGGCGGCCTCGGCGGTGAATTCCTTGAGCCAGCTTTCGCCGTAGGCGTCGGTGTAGCCGAGAAAGCCGACGGTCTTGACGCCCTGCTTTTTCATCAGGTTGACCATGGCATGCGACATCACGCCGTTGGACTGCGGCATGCGAAACGACCACTGGTCCTTGCCGGGCGCCAGCGGAATCGGCGACAGCGCCAGCTGCACCGTGCCGGATTCGGCCGCCACCTCGGCAATCGGAATCGCCACCGGCGTGGCGACCGAGCCCAGGATGATGTCCACCTTGTCGTCGGTGACGAAGCGCTTGGCGTTCTTCACGCCGTTGGTCGGGTCGGTGGCGTCGTCCAGGATGATGAG
>JAQGNK010000443.1 GCA_028291905.1 Polaromonas sp. | reverse complement strand
AACCGAGTTTTTTCTTCAGCAACTCATTCACCTGCGCCGGATTGGCCTTGCCCTTGGTGGCCTTCATGGCCTGGCCGACGAGTGCGTTGAAGGCCTTGGCATTGCCGGCTCGCACTTCCTCGACGTTTTTGGCATTGGCGGCCAGCACGTCGTCAATGATTTTTTCGAGTTCGCCGGTGTCGCTCATCTGCTTGAGGCCCTTGGCTTCAATGATGGAGTCTATATGTTGCAAAAGGCGCGTTCCATCACTGTTCTGAGGCGCATTCCAAAGATCTTCAAAAATCAGTTTAGCCACACTATTTGAAATAGTTCCAAGGGCGATCTTTGATAAAAGTTCACCAAGTTGATCAGGTGTAACGGGTGACCGTTTTTCATCGAGGCCATCAGCATTGAGTCGCTTGGCCAGTTCTCCAAGCACCCAGTTTGCTACTTGTTTAGCGTAATGCTGGTCGCTTGTTTTAGCAGGATTGCCTTGCCTAAGTTTTGCCCATGCTGCCTCAAAATACCGTGCGCGCTCAGGGTTCTGAGTAAGTGCTGTTGCATCGTATTCGGACAGATGATGCAATTCCATAAACCTATCAGCCATCACGCGCGGCAATTCCGACATCTCGGCCCGCGTGCGCTCTACCCAGTCGCGGCCAATCACCAGCGGCGGTAGGTCCGGGTCCGGGAAATAGCGGTAGTCGGCCGCGTCTTCCTTGCTGCGCATCGAGCGTGTCTCGCCGGTGTCCGGGTCGAACAGCACGGTCGCCTGCTGAATGGCATGGCCGTCCTCAAGTTGCTCGATCTGCCAGCGCACCTCGTAGTCCATCGCCTGCTGCATGAACTTGAAGCTGTTCAAGTTCTTGATCTCGCGCCGGGTGCCCAGCGGCGCGCCGGGCTTCCTGACCGATACATTGGCGTCGCAGCGAAAGCTGCCTTCCTGCATGTTGCCGTCGCAAATGCCGATCCAGGTGACGATCTTGTGCAGTTCCCGCGCATAGGCCACCGCCTCGGCGGTCGAGCGCATGTCGGGCTCGGTGACGATTTCCAGCAGCGGCGTGCCGGCACGGTTCAGGTCGATGCCGCTCTGGCCAATGAAGTCCTCGTGCAGCGACTTGCCGGCGTCTTCTTCGAGGTGGGCGCGCACCAGCCGCACCGACTTGGGCGCGCCATCGAGGAAGAACTCGACCACGCCGCCCTGAACCACCGGAATCTCGAACTGGCTGATCTGGTAGCCCTTGGGCAGGTCGGGATAAAAGTAGTTCTTGCGGGCGAACACGCTGTGCTCGGCGATGTGGGCGTTGACCGCCAGGCCGAACTCGATGGCGCGCTGCACCGCGCCCTTGTTCATCACCGGCAGTGCGCCGGGCAGGGCGAAATCAACAGCGGACGCCAGCGTGTTGGGTTCGGCGCCAAAGCCGGTCGGGGCGCGGCTGAAGAGCTTGGACTGGGTGGTGAGCTGGGTGTGGGTCTCGAAGCCGATCACGACTTCGTAGCCTTGCACCAGCAAGGATTTTTGGTCTTGGCTCATGCTGAAATTCCTGGTGCTTTCTGGTGCCAGTCGGTCGCCAGCTGGAACTGGTGGGCTGCGCCCAGCAGCTGCGCTTCCTTGAAATAGTTGCCGATCAGCTGCAGGCCGACCGGCATGCCGCCGGCGCCGAAGCCGGCCGGAATGCTCATGCCGGGCAGGCCGGCCAGGCTGGACGACAGGGTGTAGATGTCGGCCAGGTAGCTGGCCACCGGGTCGTCGGACTTTTCGCCGATCTTCCAGGCCACCGTGGGCGACACCGGGCCGGCAATCACGTCGCATTGGGCAAAGGCGGTCTGGAAATCCTGCGCGATCAGGCGGCGGATTTTTTGCGCCTTCAAATAGTAGGCGTCGTAATAGCCGTGCGACAGCACATAGGTGCCGATCATGATGCGGCGCGTGGCCTCGTCGCCGAAGCCTTCGCTGCGCGACTTCTTGTACATGTCGGCCAGGTCGGTGTACTGGGCGGCGCGGTGGCCGTAGCGCACGCCGTCGAAGCGGCTCAGGTTGCTGCTGGCCTCGGCCGGGGCGATGACGTAATAGACCGGGATCGACAGCTCGGTCAGCGGCAGGCTGACATCGACCAGCGTAGCGCCGAGCTTTTCAAACTCGCTAAGGGCGCCGCGCACGGCGGCCAGCACGTCGGGCGCACAGCCAGCGCCGAAAAACTGCGTGGGCAGGCCAATTCTCAAGCCTTTTAGCGGTTTGGCGGAGGCACTGGGTGCGCTGGCAGCTATTAAATCAGTAGCGTAATCGGTGGCTGGGAGTTCTAGCGAGGTTGAATCGCGGTCGGGGTCGGGGCCGGCCATGGCGGACAGCAGCAGGGCGCAGTCGAGCGCGCTTCTAGCCATTGGACCCGCCTGGTCTAAGCTGGAGGCAAACGCCACCATGCCGTAGCGTGAGCAGCGGCCGTAGGTCGGCTTGATGCCGGTGATGCCAGTGAGCGAGGCGGGCTGGCGGATCGAGCCGCCGGTGTCGGTGCCGGTGGCGGCAGGCACGAGCCGCGCCGCCACCGCCGCCGCCGAGCCGCCCGAGGAGCCGCCGGGCACGCGGCTGGTGTCCCAGGGGTTCAGCACGGGTTGGTAAGCGCTGTTTTCATTGCCAGAGCCCATGGCAAACTCGTCGCAGTTGAGCTTGCCCAGCGTGACCATGCCGGCGCCGCCCGCCGACACGCCCAGCCGGCTGACCACCGTGGCGTCGAACGGGCTGCGGTAGTTCTCCAGCATCTTCGAGCCGGCGGTGGTCGGAAAGTCGCGGGTGACGAACACATCCTTATGGGCCAGCGGCACGCCCAGCAGGGGCGTGCGTTCGCCGGCGGCAAGGCGCGCATCGGCGGCCCTGGCCTGGGCCAGCGACACCTCGGGATTGACGGACAGGAAGGCGCCCAGGGCGCCGTGCCGCTCGATGCGGGCCAGGAAATGCTGGGTCGCTTCGACGCTGGAAACGTCGCCGGCGGCCAGCCTGGCGGCAAGCCCTGCCACGCCGAGGTCATGCAGGTCGAGATTCATGTCGAGGCGGGGGGGCGTGGTGCTCATTCGATGACTTTCGGGACAAGAAACAGGCCGCGCTCGACGGCCGGCGCACTGACCTGGCTCGCGTCGCGCTGGTTGGGCTCGCTGGCGATGTCCTCGCGCAGCCGCAGCGCCACATCGCCCAGCAGGGACGCCGGATGCGCCAGTGGCGCCACGCCATCGGTGTTGACGGCGTCCATCTGCGCGACCAGGGTGAAAAAGCCGTTGAGCTGGCGCAAGGTGCGCTCGTTCTCGTCGGGCCGGAGTTCCAGCCGCGCCAGGTTGGCGACGCGTTCGATATCTTTAAATGTCAATGCCATGGATGGTGATGAAATATACGGAAATGAAAGAAAAAGGCGGGTTCGAACGGTGCATCAGGACAGCTCGTGAAACGAGGTGTAACGCCTAAAAAACAGGCATGCAGGCAAGGCTGGCTTGGTGGGGATGCGTTATTATCCCGCCTTTGGCGCGAAATCAGGGCTGAATACGGCCTTTAGGCGCTTTTAGATGCTTCAAACAGGTTTTTGCAGCCTGCCTCTCCTGCTCGTTTACTGACCCTACCGATTTAAATAATAAAGGCGATGCGGCAACGAAGTTTGCCTCATGTCACAACCGGATTCCTGAATATGTTTGAAGCATTCCGTCGGTACTTTTCCACCGACCTGGCGATTGACCTTGGAACCGCCAACACCCTTATTTTTGCGCGAGACAAGGGAATTGTGCTGGATGAGCCCTCGGTGGTGGCGATTCGCCATGAAGGCGGCCCCCACGGCAAGAAAGTGATCCAGGCCGTCGGCCGCGAAGCCAAGGCGATGCTGGGCAAGGTTCCGGGCAACATCGAGGCGATCCGGCCGATGAAGGACGGCGTGATTGCCGACTTCGTCATCACCGAGCAGATGATCAAGCAGTTCATCAAGATGGTACATCCGCGCCGCCTGCTCACGCCCAGCCCGCGCATCATCATCTGCGTGCCCTGCGGCTCCACCCAGGTCGAGCGCCGCGCCATCAAGGACGCCGCCGAGGCCGCCGGCGCCGCCGCCGTCTATCTGATTGAAGAACCGATGGCCGCCGCTCTGGGTGCGGGACTGCCGGTGTCGGAGGCCAGCGGCTCGATGGTGGTCGATATCGGTGGCGGCACGACCGAGGTCGGCGTGATCTCGCTCGGCGGCATGGTCTACAAGGGCAGCGTGCGTGTCGGCGGCGACCGCTTTGACGAGGCCATCATCAACTACATCCGCCGCAACTACGGCATGCTGATCGGCGAGCCGACGGCCGAAGTCATCAAAAAGACCATCGGCTCGGCCTTTCCAGGCTCCGAAGTCAAGGAAATGGAAGTCAAGGGCCGCAACCTGTCCGAAGGCGTGCCGCGCAGCTTCACGATTTCGAGCAATGAAGTGCTCGAAGCCCTGACCGACCCGCTGAACCAGATCGTCTCGGAGGTGAAAAAGGCGCTGGAGCAGACGCCGCCCGAACTCGGCGCCGACATTTCCGACCGCGGCATGATGCTGACCGGCGGCGGCGCGCTGCTGCGCGACCTGGACCGCCTGCTGGCCGAGGAAACCGGCCTGCCGGTACTGGTGGCCGAAGACCCGCTGACCTGCGTGGTGCGCGGCTGCGGCATTGCGCTGGAGCGCATGGACCGCATGGGCTCCATCTTCACGACGGAATAAGCCTTTTCCGTCTGTCCGCCACTTCAGGCCCCAAGCCGTTTCCCCCATGCAGTGCGCCTGCCGCAGAATGCCGGAGCCGCTTGAGAATGCACCATGGCCCTAGGCACTCTCGACAGATCCCTGCCGCCCTTCTTCAACCAGGGGCCGTCGGTATTTTCCAAGCTGCTGTTCTTCGGCGCGCTGTCGCTGTTCCTGATGGTGGCTGATGCGCGCTTTCATGTGACCCAGCCGATCCGCTCTGCCATTGCCACGACCCTGTACCCGGTGCAGTGGGTTGCCTTGCAGCCGGTGCGCGCGTTCAAGGAGGCCAGCCAATACCTTGCCGATATGAGCCAAGCCCAGTCGGAGAACGAGGAAGCCAGGAAAAAGCTGGTGCTGCAGTCGCTGCGCGCCGGCCAGGTCGAGCAGCTGCTGCAGGAAAACAACCGCCTGCGCAAGCTGCTGGAGCTCAAGGACAAGCTGGCTCTGCCCGTCATGGCGGCCGAGGTGCTTTATGACGCGGCCGATCCCTACACCCGCAAGGTCATCATCGACCGGGGCCAGGCCCATCAGGTCGCGCTGGGCTCGCCGGTGCTCGATGAGTCGGGCGTGCTCGGGCAGGTGACGCGGGTGCATCCGCTGGTCAGCGAGGTGACGCTGGTGGTGGACCGCGACCTGGCCATTCCGGTGCTCAATGTGCGCAGCGGCGCCCGCAGCGTGGCCTATGGCGACCCGACGGCCGGCGGCGGCGGGATGGAGCTGCGCTTCATGGGCAGCAACGCCGATGTCCAGGAAGGCGACCTGCTGACCACCAGCGGCGTCGATGGCATCTATCCGCCCGGCCTGCCGGTGGCCAGGGTCAGCCGCATCGAGCACCGGGCCGAATCGACCTTTTCGAAGATCCACTGCGTGCCGCAGGCGCTGACCACCGGCGTGCGCCATGTCATCGTGGTCAAGCCGCTCACGTCCGATGCGGCGCTGCCGCCGGCCACCGGCGCGGCGGCGGTCGGGCCGCCGAGAAAAGAGGCGGCCAAATGATCATGCGCGCTGGCCAGCAGCTGCTGCTGCCGGCCAATCCACTGTTCATCTGGAGCACCCTGATTGCCGCCTTGCTGCTCAACATGCTGCCGCTGGGGCGCGTGGCCTGGATGCCCGATTTTCTGGCGCTGGTGCTGCTGTTCTGGAGCGTGCACCAGCCGCTGAAGGTGGGCATCGGCATTGGCTTCATGTTCGGCCTGGCGATGGATGTACACCACACCGCGCTGCTCGGGCAGCATGCGCTTTCCTACACGATCCTGAGCTTTTTTGCCGCCATGATCCAGCGCCGGCTGCTGTGGTTCAAGGTGCCGTTGCAGGCGCTGCAGGTGCTGCCGCTGTTTGCGGCGGCGCATGGGGTGGAATTGCTCCTGAGGCTGCTGGGCGGCGGCATTTTTCCGGGCTGGATCATGCTGGCGGCGCCGCTGCTGGAGGCGGTGCTGTGGCCGGTGGCCAGCGTGCTGCTGCTGGTGCCCCAGCTGCGCGCGCCTGACCGGGATGAAAATCGACCATTGTGAGCATGGCCCCCACGCTCCCCACTTCGTGTGGTTCGCTGCCCGCCGAGGGGGCCGCCCCGCCTGTGGCCTGGCATAGCCAGTTCCGCGGCCGGTGCTTGCACGAGTGGGGAGGGGTGCGAGCGTCCGCGCTCTCCGAGGGGCTGCCCCGCCTGGGTTTGGGCGGTTTGTTTTCCCTGGCTCCTTCTAGTTTGCCGGCACTTTTCGCCCTCAGCCGAGTCTCACTGCTATGACCGAACTCAGAAATGTCGAAGCCGAGCTGTCGCGCTTTCGCACCCGCGTGCTGGTGGCGGGCGTCGCGGTGTTCGTGGCCTTTTCGCTGCTGGCGGCGCGGCTGGTGTACCTGCAGGTCTATCGCCATGTGGACCTGAGCGAGCAGGCCGAGAGCAACCGCACTGCCATTGTGCCCATCGTGCCGAACCGGGGGCTGATCTTGGACCGCAACGGCATCGTGCTGGCATCCAACTATTCGGCCTACACACTGGAAATCACGCCGTCCAAGGTGCAGAACCTGGACGACACCATCGCGGCGCTGGAAAAGATCGTCGATATCCAGCCCAGGGACAAGCGGCGTTTCAAGCGCCTGCGCGAGGAGTCGAAAAGCTTTGAATCAATTCCGCTGCGCACCCGCCTCTCCGACGAGGAAGTGGCCCGGTTCTCGGCCCGGCGCTACAGCTTTCCAGGCGTCGACATCAAGGCCCGGCTGTTCCGCAGCTACCCCTACGGCGAGCTGGGCAGCCATGTGGTGGGCTATATCGGCCGCATCAACCAGACCGAGAAAGACGCCATCGAGGAGCGCGAGGAAGAGGGTAATTACCGGGGCACCGACTACATCGGCAAGCTCGGCGTCGAGCAGAGCTTCGAGCAGCAGCTGCACGGCCAGACCGGCGTCGAGCAGATGGAAACCTCGGCGGGCGGGCGGGCCATGCGCCGGCTGGCCAGCAGCCCGGCCACGCCCGGCAACACCGTCATGCTGTCGCTGGACATCGGGCTGCAAAAACTGGTCGAGGACATGTTCGGCGCCCGGCGCGGCGCGCTGGTGGCGCTGGACCCGAGAAACGGCGAGGTGCTGGCGTTTGTCAGCAAGCCGTCGTTCGACCCGAACCTGTTTGTCGATGGCATTGACCAGGAAAGCTGGCAGGCGCTCAACGAGTCGCCCGACAAGCCGCTGCTCAACCGGGCGCTGCGCGGCACCTACCCGCCGGGCTCGACCTACAAGCCCTTCATGGCGATGGCGGCGCTGCAGACCGGCACCCGCTCGCCCAGCGCCATCATCCATGATCCGGGCTTCTACATGTTCGGCGGCCACCGCTTCGGCAGCCCAGAGAACGAGCGCGGCGGCGCCATGGACATGCACCGCGCCATCGTCGAGTCGAGCAATGTGTATTTTTATTCGCTGGCCAATGAAATGGGGGTGGAGGCAATGCACGACTTCATGGCGCCGCTGGGCTTTGGCCAGCTCACCGGCATCGACATCAACGGCGAGGTGCGCGGCGTGCTGCCCAACCAGGAATGGAAGCGCAAGTATTTCAAGCGGCCCGAGCAGCAGAAGTGGTTTGCCGGCGAAACCATCTCGCTGGGCATTGGCCAGGGCTACAACAGCTTCACCATGCTGCAGCTGGCGCAGGCGACTGCCGTGCTGGCCAACAACGGCGTCAAGCACAAGCCCCGGTTGGTCATGGGAACCCGCGACACCGTGACCGGCGAGCTGCGCCCGCTGCCGGCCGAGCCTCCGGTGGACCTGGGCTACAAGCCGGGCAACGTGGCCGTTGTGCGCCGGGCGCTGGTGGGCGTGACGCAGCAAGGCACCTCGACCAAGGTGTTTGCCGGAGCCGCCTACCTGAGCGGCGGCAAGACCGGCACCGCGCAGGCCGTGTCCATAGGCCAGAATCAAAAGTACAACAAGTCGCGCATGGAGGAAAGCCGGCGTGACCATGCGGTGTACATGGCCTTCGCGCCGGCCGACAACCCCAGGATCGCGCTGGCGGTGATTGTCGAGAATGCCGGCTGGGGCGCCGGCGTGGCCGCGCCAATCGCCCGGCGCGTGTTCGACTATGTGCTGCTGGGCCAGTACCCCAGCGAGGAGGACATGCTGGCGGTGCAAAAAGGCACGGCGGCGGCGCCGACGGGCAAGCCACGCAAGGCCGCCGACATGAATGCGCTGCTGGCCGACGCCGCAGCCGCCGCCGGGCACTGAGCCGCAAGCCGGCTACTTGAGGAAAGCATCAAAGCCGGTTTTCAGGATCAGCGCGCTGACAACGCCGATGAACACCACCCGCACGAAGCCCGCGCCATGCCTGAGCGCCATGTGGGTGCCCAGCAGGCTGCCCGCCACATTGGCAACCGCCATGGTCAGCGCGAAATGCCACCACACATGCCCCTTCCAGGCAAACAGGCCCAACGCCGCCAGGTTGGTCGCGGTATTGAGCAGCTTGGCCGAGGCCGAGGCATTCAGGAAGTCGTAGCCCAGCCAGCGCACAAACAGAAACACCAAAAAGCTGCCGGTGCCGGGGCCAAAAAATCCGTCATAAAAGCCCAGCACCAGCCCGATGCAGCACGCTACCGCGATCTCGGCCCCACCGGTAAAGCGCGGCGTGTGGTGGCGGCCCAGGTCTTTCTTGACCAGCGTATAGGCCAGGATTCCCAGCAGCACAAAAGGCAGCAGCTTGCGCAGGAAGCCGGGGTCGATCACCGTGACCAGCCAGGCACCGCCGAGCGAGCCGAAAAACCCGGCGGCGGCGGCAGGCAGCAGCGCCGACCAGCGCAACTGCACCCGCTGGGCGTACTGGCTGGTAGCCACCGCCGTGCCCCAAACCGAAGCGCCTTTATTGATGCCGAGCAGCGTGGCCGGATGGGTGGTGGGAAAGACTGCGAACAAGGCGGGCACCAAAATCAGGCCGCCACCGCCCACGATGGAGTCCACAAAGCCCGCCAGCAGCGAGGCGATAGAAACAAGCACTAATTCCATGGACGAGATTGTCGCATCCGAAGCCAGTGCAACTCGCTATATTTTTAATAGCTGAAAACGCAACAAGAATAAGCGTCAGGGGCTGTTTTTATGCATGAATAGAAATCGCGGGCCAAAAAAAAGCGCCGGGATAGCCAGCGCTTTTTACCGAACACTCTATTGGAATGACGGTTGTTTCTATTTTGAAATGTCTCCTCGACTCCCCGCAATGCGAGCAGCAGGGCTCGACAGCAAGTTCCTGAATATAGCCCGCGCACCCTGACAGTGCATCAGGGATATCCCTTGGCATGAAAAATCGCCTTTTCCTGAAATATTCGCAGATGCCCATCCGGCTGAAAACCGCATCGCTGCGCTGCTGTTGCTCACCTTTGAGAGGGGGATTTGAGCTTTTCGGTAAAGCTGCCGCCAGCCGTGTAAAGCCTTCATAAGCCAAAACACAATGGCATGAATTATGCTTTTTGTTACTTCTCTGGAAGTAAAACTGGAAAGGCAGGCGTTATATGGATGGCAAGCGATGGCTGGCATTGTGTTTGTGTCTCTGGCTATGGATGGGCATGGCGATGCAAACGGCTCATGCGCAGTCGCCTGCCCCGGCTGCCCCGGCCGTGCTGGCCTCGCCAGCGGCTGCCACCCCACAACCAGTAGCGCTGACGCATCCCGGCCTGGTGGGCGCTGAAACCATCAATGGCGCCGATACCGCCTGGATGATGACCTCCACCGCGCTGGTCCTGCTGATGACCCTGCCGGGCATTGCCCTCTTTTATGGCGGCATGGTGCGCCGCAAGAGCGTGCTCAATGTCATGGCCTGCGTCGTGGCCATCTGCGCCATCGTCAGCCTGCTGTGGTTTGCCGTCGGCTATTCGATTGCCTTCACCCCAGGCAGCGGCATGCTCGGGCATTTTCTGGGCGGCACCGAGCGGCTCTGGTTTTCCGGGCTCGATTACATCAAGGATGGCCAGAAGGTTGCCGTCAGTCATATCGCGCCGAACATTCCCGAGTCGGTCTATGCCATGTTCCAGCTCACCTTCGCCATCATCACGGCGTCGCTGGTGGTCGGCGCATTTGTCGAGCGGATGCGCTTTTCGGCCACACTGATCTTCATTTCGCTGTGGACCGTGCTGGTCTATGCCCCGATTGCCCACTGGGTCTGGGAACCCAACGGCTGGCTGGCCCGCCTGGGTGCGCTGGATTTTGCCGGCGGGTCGGTCGTGCACATCAATGCCGGTGTGGCCGGCCTGGTCTGCGCCTATGCGCTGGGCCCCCGCAGGGGCTACGGCCAGGAAGCCTTCTCGCCCTTCAACCTTGGCCTGACCATGGCCGGCGCGGGCATGCTGTGGGTCGGCTGGTTCGGCTTCAACGCAGGCTCGGCGGTTGCCGCCGATGGGCGCGCTGGCCTGGCCATGGCCGTCACCCATATTGCCGCTTCAGCCGGCGCCCTCTCCTGGATGGCGGCCGAATGGCTGGCGCGCGGCCGCCCTTCGCTGCTGGGCCTGTGCTCTGGCCTGGTGGCCGGGCTGGTCGCCATCACGCCGGCGGCCGGCTATGTATCGCCCGCCTCGGCCGTGGTGTTTGGCCTGATTGCCGGCGTCGCCTGCTACTGGGGCGCAACCGGCCTCAAGCGCATGCTCAATGCCGATGATTCGCTCGATGTGTTCGGCGTGCATGGCGTGGGCGGCATCGTCGGCTCATTGCTGACGGGCCTGTTTGCCAGCAAGACGATTTCAGGTGTCGAGGGCAGCGTGCTGATCCAGCTCGTGGGCGCCGGCACCGTCATGCTTTACAGCCTGGTGATGACCGCACTGGTGCTCTGGATCACTTCGCTGGTGGTCAGCCTGCGTGTGAGCGAAACGGCGGAAAGCGATGGCCTGGATATCGACCAGCATGCCGAACGCCTGGGGACTTGATTTATCGGTTTACCTTGAAGGAGCTTTTACCATGTCTTCTAGTGAAAGAATTGCGGTCGCTGCCCATCTTCATGTGCTGCTCAGGCGCAAGACCGGCCGCGTGACAGACACCGAATGGATGGCCACCAACCAGGAATATGCCCATGAAATCGCCCAGCTTGCCCGCGAAAAGTCAGCAGAAGAGGGCAATGCCGAACTCGGCATCTGGGCCGACAAGCTTGAAGAGGTGATGCGCACCACCGGGCCGGCCGTGGCCAGGCCATTGATCCAGCGCATGTCGGAGGCCGCCAAGGTGCATGGCGCCCGCAGCCTGAACAGCCCCCCACAAGCAGCCCCTGCCGATGCAAGCCGGGCCTATCTGTTTGTGGATGCAGGCATCCAGCGCCAAAATGAGCCGCGCTATGTGAAGGGCCTGCGCTGACAGGCTTTTGCTAAAGGCTTTTCTTCACGGCCATGCTGGCCAGTGCAAAGGCTTCGGCTGCTTTCTTTGCTGGTCGTCTGAATGAAACGCAATTCGATCGAGCAGTGATTGCTTGCTTGCCCATGTGACATGCGCCTGGCAGCTTGTCCTCGGAGCTTCGGCCGGCAGCATTTTGCGCAGCCCGGCTCATGGCCTG
>JAQGNK010000422.1 GCA_028291905.1 Polaromonas sp. | reverse complement strand
TGTTCCGGCCGATGGTGGCCTATAACTTTTTGCAGAGCGTGCGGCTGCTGGCCGATGGCATGGTGAGTTTCAACGACCACTGCGCCGTCGGCATCGCGCCCAACCGCGAGCGCATCGCCGAGCTGGTGGGCCGTTCGCTGATGCTGGTGACCGCGCTCAATCCGCATATCGGCTACGACAAGGCCGCCTTCATCGCCAAGAAGGCGCACAAGGAGGGCAGCAGCCTGCGCGAGGCGGCGGTTGCGTCGGGCCATGTCACGGCCGAGCAGTTCGACCAGTGGGTGGTGCCGCAGAACATGGTCTGAATGCAAAAGGAAAGAGCGCAACTGCTATCTTTTAAGTAGCTGGTCATGCATGTCCTTCCTGCGCAAGAAGCTGATTTCATGCTTTTTTAAGGGCAGGCATGGCCTGCGCGCCCCAGCCGTAGCAGTTGGTATGGCGCGCGGCCAGTGCGCTGTTGGTTATTCCAATCCGCATTGAAAACGATAACTGCGTTGCTTCGCCTTGCCGTGCCAAAGCCTGTTCTCCGGCTTCGCAGCTTGTTCTTGCTTCTAATGCGAATTGGAATTAGCTGTCGTCGCCCTTGAAGCGGCGCAAGCCCTTGAACAGCAGCGGTGCTACCAGGGCAATAAACGCCAGGGCCAGGAGCGCAGCCGAGCCGGGATGCTTGAAGAACACCAGGCTGTCGCCCAAGCTGATCTGAAGCGCGCGCCGGAACTGGCTTTCAGCCATGGGTCCAAGAATCAGCCCGACGATCATGGGCGCAATCGGATAATCCCAGCAGCGCATCAAGTAGCCGGTGATGCCAAAGGCGACCAGCATGCCAAGCTCGACCGTCGACGGATTGGCCGCCAGGGTTCCCATGGCGGCGAACACCAGGATGCCCGCGTAAAGCCAGGGCTGCGGTACGGACAGCAGTTTGACCCACAGGCCCACCAGCGGCAGGTTCAGCACCAGCAGCATCAGGTTGCCCACAAAAAAGCTTGCAATCAGCCCCCAGACCAGGTCGGCATTGGTGATGAACAGAAGGGGACCCGGCACCAGGCCGTACTGCTGAAAGCCCGCCAGCATCATGGCCGCGGTGGCCGATGTCGGCAGGCCCAGCGCCAGAAGCGGCACCAGGGTGCCGGTCGCTGCCGCATTGTTGGCCGCTTCCGGCCCGGCGACGCCTTCGATGGCCCCCTTGCCAAACTCCTCGGGCTTCACGGCGAGCCTGCGCTCCAGCGTGTAGGACAGCAGGGTTGGCACTTCCGCGCCGCCTGCCGGCAAGGCGCCAATCGGAAAGCCCAGGCAAATTCCTCGCAGCCAGGGCTTCCAGGAGCGCTGCCAGTCTTCCTTTGTCATCCACAGCGAGCCGCGCACGGCTTCGATCTTGTCCTGCACCCCGGTAAAACGCGATGCGATGTACAGCGTTTCTCCTATCGCGAACAGCCCGACCGCCAGGGTGGTGATCGAAACGCCATCGAGCAAGGAGGGCACGCCGAAAGCCAGGCGGCCCTGCCCGGTGAGCTTGTCAATGCCCACCAGCCCGAGCACCAGGCCAAGGGTGAGGCTGGTGATGCCGCGCAGCACGGAGTCGCCAAAGGTTGCCGAGACTGTGATGAACGCCAGCACCATCAGGGCAAAATAGTCCCAGGGGCCGAATTGCACAGCCAACTCGACCAGCATAGGCGCTAAAAGCGCCAGGCCGATCGTGGCGAAGGTGCCCGCAACGAACGAGCCGATGGCCGCGGTGGCCAGCGCAGGGCCGCCGCGCCCGGCCCGGGCCATCTTGTGGCCTTCGATGGCGGTGGCGATGGAGGCCGCCTCGCCGGGCGTGTTGAGCAGGATTGCCGTGGTCGAGCTGCCATACATGGCGCCGAAGTAGATGCCGGCAAACATGATGATCGAGCCCGTGGGGTCGAGCTTGAAGGTGATCGGCAGCAGCAAAGCCACGGTGAGCGAAGGGCTGATGCCCGGCAAGATGCCGACCAGTGTGCCCAGCAGCACGCCAATCCCGGCAAACAGGAGATTGCCGGGTTGAATGGCAATGGCAATGCCTTGCCATAGAAGATTAAGAACATCCATCGAGAACTCCGGGGTCAGCCCAGCAGCAGGCGCTCAAGCGGCCCGGCTGGCAGGGACAAGGACAAGGCCTTGGTAAAAAATGCGTAGACTAAAAAAGCCAGCGTCAACCCGATGGCAGGGGATTTGAACCCCAGTGGCTGGCCAAAGGCCCGTGCCGTCGCAACAAACAGCCAAGCCGCACTGATGATGAAGCCGCCGCCGAGCTGCAAGAGGGCAATCAAGCCCAGGAGCCCGGCCAGCACCCAGACCAGTGCGGCGCGATTGGCCGGGTCTTCAGGCGTGAGGACATGCACTGGGAGATTCTGGCGGGGAAGCCGCCAGGCAGCCACCCAATGGGCCAGGCTCAACATGGCCAACAGCACCGACACCAGGCGCATGCCGGCCGTGGGGCCCACGCCAACGGTCTGTTGCTGAGGCAGCTGGCTGGCGTCAAGCCAGAGCACCACGGCCAGGCCCAGCAGTGCCGCGCCAATGCCGGCCAGGGTGCGCCGACCCGGTGCTGCCGTCACCTTGCTCATTTCACCAACCCGATCTGGGTCAACACGTCTTTCACACGCACCTGATCGGTCTTGAGGAAGGCTGCGAATTCATCCGCGCCCAGGTAAGCATCGTCCCAGCCGCGCGCTTTCATGACCTTGGCCCATTCGTCGGACTTCAGCGCTTTTGTGATGGCTGCGGACAACGCCGTTTTCTGCGCGGGTGTGATGCCAGGAGGCGCGACGATGCCGCGCCAGTTGACCAGCTCAACATCCAGGCCCTGCTCTTTGATCGTCGGAACATCCACCCCGGTCATGCGCTTGGCCGTGGACATGCCCAGCGCGCGCAGTTTGCCTGCCTTGATCTGGCTTTCAAATTCGTTGTTACCGGACACGCCTGCTGTCACTCGCCCACCCAGCATTTCAGCCAGCGCTTCACCGCCGCCGGAGAACGGCACGTAGTTGAGCTTCGAGGCATCGCCGCCGGCCGCCTTGGCGACCAGCCCGGCCAGAATGTGGTCGGCACCCCCTGCCGAGCCGCCTGCCCAGACCACCTTGGAGGTGTCCGCTTTCAAGGCAGCTGCCAAATCCTTCATGGTCTTCAGAGGCGAATTGGCGGGTACGACAATCACCAGGGCATCGCCGGTCATCCGGGCGATCGGCGTGACCGCGTCCAGGTTGATGGCCGACTTGCTGGTCAAGATCGCGCCCACCATGGTGATGCCCATGGTCATCAGCTGGGTGCCGTCGCCCTTGGCATTGGTGACGAATTGCGCCAGGCCGACCGTGCCGCCAGCACCCGGCACATTGACGACCTGCACCGTTTTGGCCGCCCCTGTGGCGGTGAGCACCTGCTGCAGTGAGCGAGAGGCGCCGTCCCAGCCGCCGCCGGGCGCCGCTGGCGCAGTGATTTTCAGTTGGTCAAGCGGCGCTTGCGCCATGACCGGCGTGGACAGCACTGCGGCCAATGTGATGGCAGCCGTAAAGATTCGGCGGTTCAAGGGGGTAGGAAGGTAGTTCATGAATGTCTCCGGGTAAAAAGTAATGGCCAACTAACTCTGAATAAGCGAAATCCGCGGTTTATTCCGCAGTGATCTTGCCGGCCTCGACGATGCGCTCGTACTTGGCGGATTCGGCCTTGATGAAGTCGCGAAACGCCTGCTGCGTCATGGGCGCGGGTTCGCCACCCTGCTCGAGCAGGCGCTTGGCAAGGTCCGGGTCCTGCAGGGCCTGGGTGACGGCGGCATTGAGCTTGGCCTGCACGGCCGTGGGCGTGCCAGCGGGCGCAAACAGGCCAAACCAGTTGTCCAGGTTGTAGGCGGCCAAGGGCTTGTATTCGGCAATAGCCGGAATGTCCGGCGCAAAGGAGGCGCGTTTGGCCGAGGTCACGGCCAGCGCCTTGACGCGCCCGCCCTTGAGGAAGGGATTGGCGCCCGCCATGCTCACAAAGCTCAGGTCCACCGTGCCGGAGACGACATCGACCAGCTGGCCGGAGGCGCCCTTGTACGGCACATGGGCCATCTTGATGCCGGCCATCGAGGCAAACAGCTCGCCGTTGAGGTGCTGGGCATTGCCCACGCCGCTGGTCGCATAGGTCAGCGCGCCCGGGTTCTTTTTGGCGTACTCCACCAGTTCGGCAATGTTTTTGACCGGCAGCGCAGGGTTGGCCACCAGCACGTTGGGCACGCGCGTCACCAGCGTGATGGGCGCCAGGTCCTTCGCGGGTGAATACTGCATGCGCCCTTTGTAGAGAAAAGGATTGATTGCGGTTTCACCGGCAGAGCTCAGCAAAAGCGTGTGTCCATCGGGCGCAGCCTTGACCACGGCCGCAGCGCCCAGCATGCCGCTGGCGCCGGGCTTGTTGTCCACCAGCACCG
>JAQGNK010000046.1 GCA_028291905.1 Polaromonas sp. | reverse complement strand
AAATGCGGACCTGGATGCCGCCCTCGTCAGTCGCCAGCGCCATCGCGCCGCCCATCGCATCGACCTCCTTCACCAGGTGGCCCTTGCCGATGCCGCCTATCGACGGGTTGCAGCTCATCTGGCCGAGGGTCTCGATGTTGTGGGTCAGCAGCAGCGTCTTGCAGCCCATGCGGGCGGCGGCCAGCGCGGCCTCGGTGCCGGCATGGCCGCCGCCGACCACGATCACGTCAAATTCCTGGGGATACACATATGGTGAGTTCATCACGCATCTTTCAATAAAGTGGCATTCAGGCCAAGCGCCTGCGCGCCGTTGAACTGGCGGATGTCAGCCGTCACGAACAAATCGACCCCGGCCGCCAGCGCGGCGCCGACGTGCAGGGCGTCCATGCCGCGCATGGCGCTGACCTCCAGCGCGCGGATGACCAGCCGCTCGACGCTGGCCGACAGCGGCAGCACCTCCATGTCGGCAAAATTGCGCTCCACCTCGGCGCAGGTGTCGCGGTAAGACGCTTCGCTGGCTTGGGTTTCGCGGCGCACCCGGTTCAGGGCCGAGTACAGCTCGATCTTGCAGTGCGGCGCGGCGACCGCTTGGCTGGCGCCGGCCACCAGCGCCAGCACGGCGTCGCGCCCGCTTTCAGGCAGGTAGCGCTTGAGCAGGGCCGAGGTGTCGAAAAGAATTTTCATGGCAAGGCCGCCTTCACCACGGCGCGCTGTCGCGCTCGTCCAGCAGCGCCTTGACGGCCGAAAAGCCGGGCGGCAGCTGCAGCAGCGGCTCGAACGGGCGCTTGTAGCTGGGGAGCTCGGCCGCCGCATCCGGCTGGACCGGCACCAGTTCGGCCACCGGTTTGCCATGGCGCAGGATGCGGACCGTCTCGCCCCGCTCCACCCGGTCGATCATGGCCGAGGCATTGGCGCGAAATTCACTCAAGGGAATAATGTGCATTTTTTGTACAGATAGGGGTATTTGTACATTTTAGCGGTTTCGCCCGCTTCAGGGCAGGGCGGGGTCAATCCTTGGCCCCGGCTGTGATGAAATCAGGCTCATGTCCTTCCCCAAACCCCTCCCCAAGCTGCTCGTCTTCGCCGGCAGCACCCGCCTCAACTCCTTCAACCGCAAGCTCGCCGCCGTTGCCGCCGCCCTGGCCCGCGCCGGCGGCGCCGAGGTCACCCATGTCGAGCTGGCGGACTTCGACATCTCGATGTACAACGCCGACCTGGAGGCGCGCGGCACGCCGCCGGATGTGATGAAGCTCAAGCAACTGATGTTCGAGCACCCGGCCTGGATCATCTGCTCGCCCGAATACAACGGCAGCTACACCGCCCTGCTCAAGAACACCATCGACTGGGTGTCCAGCCCGGTCAAGAGCGACCCGGCCTGGCAGGACGGCTTCAAGTCCTTCACCGGCAAGGTGGTCGGCGTGCTGAGCGCCTCGCCCGGCGCGCTGGGCGGCCTACGCTCGCAAAGCCACCTGGTGCCGCTGCTGCTCAATTCGCACTGCTGGGTGGCGCCCAGGGCGTTCGCCCTCGGCAATGCCGGCAGCGCCTTTGATGCGGAAGGCGAACTGGTCAGCGACAGCCACCGCAAGAACGTGCAGGCGGTGATTGACCAGGTGCTGTTCGCCGCGCAGCGGCTTGCCGCCTGAACCCGGCATCCGGGCGTGCGTTCCCCCTTTTTTGATAGCAGCTTGCGCAGGTAACTGCTGGGCTTGAGGCCTGTTTCATGCTTCAAGATGATCCAGGTCAAACAAGGGATTACGTGCGAACGCCCTGCCGTGCCATACTGATTTTCCGCCCTAGCCCTGTCAGCCCGGCGTCCCCAAGGCAGTCCACAGGGTGGAGTGCTTTTTTAAATATCCAAGGAGATTGAACATGACCCGTGAAGTAGTTGTTGTCAGCGGTGTGCGCACCGCCATCGGAACCTTCGGCGGAAGCCTCAAAGACACGCCGCCGACCGAGCTGGCCGCGCTGGTGCTGCGCGAGTCGCTCGCCCGCGCCGGCGTCGAGGGCAAGGATGTCGGCCATGTGGTGTTCGGCCATGTGGTCAACACCGAGCCCAAGGACATGTACCTGTCGCGCGTGGCGGCCATCAACGGCGGCTGCGGCGAAGGCACGCCAGCCTTCAACGTCAACCGGCTGTGCGGCTCGGGCCTGCAGGCGATTGTCTCGGCCAGCCAGTCGATTTTGCTGGGCGACGCCGACATCGCCATTGGCGGGGGCGCCGAGAACATGAGCCGCGGCCCCTACGCCAGCCTGGCCACCCGCTTTGGCGCCCGCATGGGCGACACCAAGATGATCGACATGGTGGTCGGCGCGCTGCACGACCCCTTCCACGCCATCCACATGGGCGTGACGGCCGAGAACATCGCGGCCAAATGGGGCATCAGCCGCGAGGAGCAGGACGCGCTGGCGGTGCAAAGCCACAACCGCGCCCAGCGCGCTGTCGAGGCCGGCTACTTCAAGGAGCAGATCGTGCCGGTGATGCTCAAGACGCGCAAGGGCGAGGTTGCCTACGAGACGGACGAGCACTTCCGGCCTGACTGCTCGCTGGCCGACATGGCCAAGCTCAAACCCGTGTTCACCAAGGAAAACGGCACGGTGACCGCCGGCAACGCCTCGGGCATCAACGACGCGGCGGCGGCCGTGGTCTTGATGGAAGCCGGTGCGGCCCATGCGCGGGGCCTCAAGCCCCTGGCCCGGCTGGTGGCCTACGCCCATGCCGGCGTCGATCCGAAATACATGGGCATCGGCCCGGTGCCGGCCACGCGCCTGGCGCTGAAAAAAGCCGGCTTGACGGTCAACGACCTGGACGTGATCGAGGCCAACGAGGCGTTTGCCGCGCAGGCCTGCGCCGTCAGCCGCGACCTGGAGCTGGACCCGGCCAAGGTCAACCCCAACGGCTCGGGCATTTCGCTGGGCCACCCGATTGGCGCGACCGGCGCGCTCATCACGGTCAAGGCGCTGCACGAGCTGCAGCGCATCGGGGGCCGCTACGCCCTGGTGACGATGTGCATCGGCGGCGGCCAGGGCATCGCGGCGATTTTCGAGCGGATGTGACCGCTGGAATTTGAGAGTGCCACCGGCATGCTATTTTATTGATAGCTGCTTGCGCAGGTAATACCTGCGCTGCAGGAATTTTTTACTTGAATTTCGGTATTTATCCAGCCAACGGTTGGTGCGCCGCTCCCGCGCCTGCATCCCTCCTTCCCCAGCAGGGAAGGAAAAAAGGCCAGGGCAGAATTTGCAGGCCCCAAGACAGCGCCCGCCGGCAGGCCTAGACTGCCAAAAACATCCGGCCCCAGCAGCCGGAGCGTTTCAAGGAGACAAAGCCATCATGCTGCCCGCCTACATCACCCATGCCGACTGCGCCCGCCACGAGATGGGCGCGCACCACCCCGAGTGCCCGGAGCGGCTGGGCGCCATCAACGACATGCTGCTGCTCAAGGGCCTGCTCGACTACATGCAGCCGCACGACGCGCCGCTGGCCACGCCGCAGCAGCTGGCCCATGCCCATGCCTCGGGCTACGTCAGCGAACTCATGGCGGCCTGCCCGAGCGAAGGCTACCGCAAGGTCGATCCCGACACCGACATGAACCCGTTCACCCTGAACGCCGCCCTGCGCGCCGCCGGCGCCGCCGTGCTGGCGACCGACCTGGTGCTCACGGGCGCGGCGCCCAGCGCCTTTTGCTGCGTGCGCCCGCCCGGCCACCATGCCGAGCGCGGCGCGGCCATGGGGTTTTGCTTCTTCAACAACGTGGCGGTCGGCATCCGCCATGCGCTGGCCGAGCACGGCCTGCAGCGCGTGGCCCTGCTCGACTTCGACGTGCACCACGGCAACGGCAGCGAGGACATCTTTCGCGGCGACGAGCGGGTGCTGATGTGCTCGATCTTCGAGCTGGGCCTCTACCCGTTCACCGGCGAGAACGCCACGGGCCCCAACATGGTCAACATCGGCCTGCCGGCGCGCTCGGGCAGCGACGCCTTCCGCGAGGCGGTCACCACCCACTGGCTGCCCGCGCTGGAGGCCTTCAGGCCCGAGATGGTCTATGTCTCGGCCGGCTTCGACGCCCACCGCGAGGACGACATGGGCAACCTGGCGCTGGTCGAGGCGGACTATGAATGGGTGACCAAGCAGATCATGGCGGTCGCCCGCCGGCACTGCCAGGGCCGCGTCGTGTCCTGCCTGGAGGGCGGCTACGACCTGAGCGCGCTGGCCCGCAGCGCGGCAGCGCATGTGAAGGTGCTGATTGGCGCCGACTAACGCTGCTGAATGCTGCCGAAAGCCCTCATCTTTTTGCAAGGTTTGCTGGCTTGGCTGGCCTTTTCTCCCGGTGTGAAAAAGCGAAAAACGGGCATGAAAAGATGCGCGCATGCGCTAGCCTTTAGGCTGGCTGGAAATCAACTGACAACCTCCTCTGGAAGCCTTCGCATGGACAAACACTACCTGACCCCGCTGTTCGCGCCTGAATCCATCGTGGTCTTCGCCGGCCAGGCCGACGCCCCGGACAGCCTGACGCCGCAGGGCAGGGCGCTGCACGAGGCCCTGCGCGCCCAGCGCTACACCGGCACGCTGCGCTTCCTGGACATCCACACCAGCGGCGGCACGCTGGCCGACCTGGCCAAGACGGGCGCCGACCTGGCCATCATCGCCCTGCCGCCGGCCGACATCCCGGCGGCGCTGGAGATCGCCGGCCGCATGACCTGCCGCTCGGCGCTGGTGATCTCCAGCGGCATTGGCGCCGACACGGCCTCCGAACTCAAGCGGATTGCCAAGCGCGAAGGCGTGTTCCTGCTCGGCCCCAACGGCCTGGGGCTGCAGCGCCCGCCGCTGCAGCTCAACGCCAGCGCCGCCGGCCCGCTGGCTAGGGCCGGCTCGCTGGCGCTGGTGTCGCAGTCCGGCGCGCTGACCTCGTCCATCCTCGACTGGGCCGGCAAGAACGGCGTCGGCTTCTCGTCGGTGGTGTCGCTCGGCCCGAACACCTCGGTCGATATCGCCCAGGTGCTCGACTTCCTGGCCAACGACCGGCAGACCCAGAGCATCGTCGTCTATCTCGAAGGCATCTGCAGCGCCCGCAGCTTCATGAGCGCGCTGCGCTCGGCCGCCACCGCCAAGCCGGTGGTCGTGCTCAAGGCCGGCCGCAAGCCCGCCGGCAACGAGGCGGCGCAGACCCACAGCGGCACCATCGTCGGCAGCGACGATGTGTTCGACGCCGCCCTGCGCCGCGCCGGCGCGGTGCGGGTGCGCTCATTTGTGCAGCTGTTCTCGGCCGCCAAATGCCTGGCCTCGCGCTACCGCCCGGTCGGCCGCCGGCTGGCGATTGTCACCAACGGCGGCGGCCCCGGCGTGCTGGCGGCCGACTGGGTCAATGAGATCGGCCTGGCGCTGGGCAGGCTCTCGCCCGAGTCGGCCAGCGCCTTGAGCCCGAAGCTGCCCGCGCTGGCCTCGCTGGCCGATTTGATCGACCTGTCGGAAGACGCGACGCCCGAGCATTACCAGGCGGCGATTGAAACCGCCGGCCAGGACCGCCAGATCGACGGCGTGCTGGCGATTTATTCGCCCAAGGCGGGCATGAACCCGGCCGACGTGGCCAATGCCCTGGCGGAGGTCAAGCGCGGCATGGGCAAGCCGCTGCTGTCGTGCTGGATGGGCGACGCGTCGGTGGCGGCCGGGCGCGGCATTCTGAACGACGCCTTGATTCCGACCTTTCGCACGCCCGAGGCCGCCGTCGGCGCCTTCGGCAACATCGCCTCCTTCTACCAGAACCAGCAGCTGCTGCAGCAGACCCCGCCGCCGCTCTCGACCCTGGCCAAGCCCGACATCGAGGGCGCCCGGCTGATCATCGAGAACGTGCTGGCCGAGCGGCGCAAGGTGCTGACCGAGATGGAGTCCAAGACGCTGCTGGCCGCCTTTCACATCCCGGTCACCCAGACGCTGCTGGCGCGCAGCCCGAACGAAGCGATGATGATTGCCACCCAGCTCGGCTTTCCGGTGGCGCTGAAGATCGACTCGCCCGACATCCCGCACAAGTCCGATGTCGATGGCGTGGCGCTGAACATCCTGAACGCCACCGGCGTGCGCGACAGCTACCAGGACATGATGGAGGCCGTCAGCCGGGCCAGGCCCCAGGCGCGCATCAACGGCATCACGGTGCAGACCATGGCGCGCGCCCGGCGCGGCCGCGAGGTCTGCGTCGGCCTGGTCACCGACGACCCGTTCGGCCCGGTGATTGCCTTTGGCGCCGGCGGCACCATGATCGAGCTGATTGACGACCGGGCGATGGAGCTGCCGCCGCTCAACCAGTTCCTGGCGCGGCACCTGATTTCCCGCTCCCGCGTCGCGGAGACGCTGGGCGAATGGCGCGGCGCGCCGGCGGCCGACCGCGAGGCGCTGGAGCGGATCCTGCTGCGCGTGTCGGAGATGGTCTGCGAGCTGCCGCAGCTGCGCGAGATGGACATCAACCCGATCATTGTCGATGCCAGCGGCGCGGTGGCGGTCGATGCGCGCATCGTCATCGACCATTCGCCGCAGTCGGCCAGCGGCCGGGCCAACCACTACCAGCACCTGGCCATCCTGCCGTATCCGGCGCGCTACGAGCAGCTCTGGCCGCTGCGCGGCGGCGGCGACTACTGCGTGCGCCCGATTCACCCCGACGACGCCCAGATGCTGCAGGAACTGGTGCGCCAGCTCTCGGCCGAGAGCCGCTACTTTCGCTTTGTCTCGTCGATGGTCGAGCTGCCGGCGACGATGCTGTCCCGCTTCACCCTGATCGACTACGACCGCGAAATGGCACTGGTGGCGGTGTTCAGGGAGCGCCAGACCGCAGCGGACGGCGCAGTGGCCGAACGCGACCGCATCGTCGGCGTGTCGCGCTACATCACCAACCCTGACCAGTCGAGCTGCGAGTTCTCGCTGGTGGTGGCCGACGATTTCAGCGGCCGGGGCCTGGGCTCGCGGCTGATGCTCAGCATCATGGACGTGGCGCGGGACAAGGGCCTGTCGGAAATCGAAGGGCTGGTGCTGACGCAGAACGCACCCATGCTCAAGCTGATGAGAAACCTGGGCTTTCGCGTCAAGCCGTTTGCCGAAGACCCGGATTTCAGGCTGGTGACGCATGGGCTGTGAGGCGGGGCGTGCGGCTGCTTGCAGGGCCGAAACGACAGTTCTGCTATTGAATCAGTAGCTGCCTGCGCAGGCTTGAACTGCGCCGCAGGCCTTTTTAGCTTAAAAATCAGCTTGTCAGCCCCGGTTTGGCCTTGCGCCCTCAGCCTTTGGACAAAGCGTCCTTCAAGCAGGCAAACAGGGCTCATCCTCATATGTGACGGGCGGGTTCTTCTGCATCAAATTGTGATCAGGCACTTTCGCTTTCGCTCTGCGGTACTAAGGTAGGGGCATGGCCATCAACAAACGTCCGGGCGCAGTTTTCTTGTCGGGGGTACTCCTCGGCGCCGCTGCCGTGGCCGCAGCCCGCAAGCGCCAGGGTGCGGCGCCATCGCCAGCGGCTGACGAGCCCACGGCAATCATTCCATCGTCCCGGCCTGCGCCTGTGCCTGAACAACTGCAAGCCAGCGCTTCAAAGCCGCCGCCCGCGCCTGAGCGGCCGACGGTGAATGCCCTGCCACCCCAGCCCGCGCCCGCGCCTGGCGTGGCGGCAGGCACCGCTGCGCCGCCTCGCCCTGGCACCGGAAAACCGGCAATGAATATCCCTGTTCCGCCGGCACCCCCGCTTCAGCCTCCGCCGCCGCCCCCACGACCGCAGCCACAGCCACAGCCACAGCCACAGCCACAGCCAGCGGCGCTGAAGTCGCTATCGACTCGCCAGCTGCTTGTTTTCGGGCTGGGATTCGTGTTGGCCGTCGCTGCCCTGGTGGGGGCGTGGCTGCTGCCGGGCGCGGCTTCGCCAACGCGGCCTGCGCCAAGCCCAGCCAGCCTGGCGGCGCCGCCGCAGCCTTCAGCATCGGCACGGCCCGACGCTTGCCCGGCCCAACCCACTGTGGCAGCGGCCGTGGCGGCCGGAAAAGACGGCCGGTTTCCGCTGCAGAACGACGTGTCCGGCCTGATTGCCCCCGATATCGCGTCCTTCCTGCTGATTGGCAAGGAGTCTTACGCCGCAGGCCGGCAGCGCGATGCCGAAGTCGCTTTCCTGATGGCCTGCCGGGTGGCCAACCAGCTCAAGGGCGCCGACTCGGTCGAGGTGGCCGATGCGAAATACCAGCTCGGCTGGCTCTATGCCCGGCTTGGCCTGGAGGCAGGTGCTGGCAGCGCGGCCGGCAACCAGGGCGAGCTGCTGCAGCGGGCGCGGGCGCTGTACGCGGACAGCCTGAAGGCCTACGTTGCCCAATACGGCGAGGCGCATGAGAAGTCGCGCTTCGCGGCCGAGGGGCTGGCCGCGGTGCGCCAGCCGCAAACATTGGCGCAGGCCGGAACCGTGGCTGCCGAACCAGTGCCAGCGCCCAAAGCGGCTCCTGCTCCTGCACTACCCGCGCCCGCGCAAGAGGCTGCGGCCCGGCCAGAGGTGCCGGCAGCAGGCAGCCCAAGGTCTTCGCAGGCACTGCCGGCGCCCAGGCCCCCGCCCCGCAGACCCGAGCTTGCAAAGGCCGCGCCGCCAGCGCCTGCCACGGCGGCAGCCCGGCCAGGGCCGAGCTTCAACTGCGCCAGGGCGCGTTCGGCGCCTGAAGTCATGATCTGCTCCGACGCCGAACTCTCCCGGCTCGACCGCGAACTCGGCCGGTTGTACGCGCAGGCGAAAGCCGCGACCTCCAACCGCGCAGCCTTCAGGCGCCAGCAAGAGCATGAGTGGCAGATGCGCGAGACGATCTGTCGCGACCGCGCCTGCCTGCTGCGCTGGTATGCGCAAAGAAAGAATCAGCTGCAGGCCGACATCAGCAAGGCAAGAGGCGAGCGGGGGCGGGCGACCGCTTCGCGCTAGGGCGAAATCACCCCGGCTTGCAATCACGGCATTCGATGCAGCCGACCGCTTTTACTCCTGAATTCATAGCTTTTGGCGTAGGCTGTGCTTGCGCTGCAGGCATTTTTTACCTGATTAGCTACCTGCCGCAGACACAAAAAACCGTCATTCCCTTCTTCGCGTGAATAACGCGGGGATGCATGTCTGGGCCAGCTGGTTAATCAGGCGGTTTGATGCTTGAAAGTTGTTTGCCGGTTAAAACGGATGGGCCCTGGAGCGCAATCACCCTGACTTGCAACAGCTGCGGCACGGCCATCAGTTTGCTACATAATAAATAGCTGACTGCGCAAGCGCTGCCTGCGCTAGAAGCACTTTTCATGCTAGATCGCGCAAGTTTTCCGCTGCCTCTTCGTATTTCTCCTTTCCCGCAGGGGGAAGGCGGGGATGGGGGCCGCCCCGAATCCAATCCGAACCCTCAAAAGCTGGGCAGCGTTTTCCAGCCAGGGTGAGTTGGCTCTAGCGCTGATTGAATAATTCTTTGTGACATTCAACAATGCTTTGCTGCCCCGTTGATTGGTCAAGGCGAGCGTTCCGTCAATCCAAAACATAAGCGCCCAGGGCTGCGGACATCGCACTGAAGCATCGCCCATGCTCGAAACCCGTGGGCAGGCGTTTAGGCCGGATCAATATCTTGCGTCTTACCGTCATGCTGACAATGCTCAATGCCGCCAACCCTTCCTGGGTAGCGATTGAGGACGGGCTCATCGATATTGCAAGCGAGAGGCAGCTGGTCCTCATGGCGGTGACAGGATGCTGGTAGTAGCCCAATTTGTCATGTGGCCGTGCCCAGCGCTGGTTCTCGGCAGGATCGTCATCCACCGCCACCAGCATCAAAAGAAACTGGTCAGGCGCAGCGCCGAATTCGCCGTCGGCGACAGTCGCATTCAGCCAGTCCTGCAATTTAACCGCGATCTGGCGAAGTTGGCCCGCACACGCCTCGCAAGAAATCGAAGTCACATGAAAACGCATGGTCTGGCCTGTGCATCAAAGTGCGCGCCGCCATTGGCGCATCAACAAGAACCAGCATCAAAGCAGCTTCATCCGCCGCGCCGCGTCCCGCAGCTCGCCGCGAAAGTCGGGGTGCGCAATCGCGATCAGCGCCGCGCAGCGCTGGTGGGCCGACTTGCCGCGCAGCTGGGCCACGCCGAACTCGGTCACCACGTAGTTGATGTCGTTCTTGCTGGTGCTCTGGTGCGTGCCGGGCGAGAGCACCGGCACGATGCGCGAAATCGTGTCGTGCTTGGCGGTGGAAGGCAGCACGATGAAGGCCTTGCCGCCGTTGGAGCGGTTGGCCGCCCGCACGAAGTCGGTCTGCCCGCCGGTGCCCGAATAGGGCAAAAAGCCCAGGCTTTCCGAGCCGCACTGGCCCAGGAAATCGATCTGCATCGTGGCATTGATGGCATGCAAATTGTCGTTCTGGCCGGCCAGGTAGGGGTCGTTGGTGAAATCGACCGGATGCATCTCCAGCGCCGGGTTGCGGTGCAAAAAGTCGTAGAGCTTCTTCGAGCCCAGGGCAAAAGTCGCCACCATCTTGCCGGGCAGGTAGTTCTTCTTGCGGTTGGTGACCACGCCGGCCTCCACCAGCGTCATGATGCCGTCGCCGAGCATCTCGGTGTGCACGCCCAGGTCGTGCTTGGCCGTCAGCTGCATCACCACCGCGTCGGGGATGCCGCCGTAGCCGATCTGCAGCGTCGCGCCGTCCGGGATCATCTCGGCGACGTATTTGCCGATCGCTTCCTGCACCGGGCCGATTTTCGGCAGGCCGACTTCGAGCAGCGGCGCGTCGCTTTCTGTCAGCGCGGTGATCTGCGAGACATGGATGTGGCAGTTGCCATTGGCAAACGGGACATTCGGGTTCACCTCCAGCACCACCGCCCTGGCATGCCTGAGCGCGGCCATGGTGTAGTCGGTACCCAGCGAGAGCGAGAAATAGCCGTGCTCGTCCATTGGCGAGGCCATCGAGAACACCACGTCGGACGCGATCAGCCGGCGCCTGAGCAGCTCGGGCAGCTCCGAGAAATTGGCCGGGATGAAGTCGGTCCAGCCTTCCTGGCCACCGGCGCGCGAGATGCCGCTGAAGAAATAGGCGGTGTGCCGGACATGCTCGGCTGTGTCAGGGTCGAAGTAGGCGTATTTGCGAACCGGCAGGATCTGCACCACCTGCACGCCCCGGAAATCGCGCCGGGCGTCGGACAGCGCCGCCAGCAGGGCCGGTGGCTCGCCCACGGCGGTCGGCACCACGATGGTGTCGTCGTTCATGACGACGCGGATGGCGTCGGCGGCGGAGAGGCGTTTTTGCTGGTACTGGATATGAACGGTCACGGCAGGCTTTCTGGTTTGAACGACTTGTCTTTCTACCGCATGGTGGCACGGCTGGCAAACGGCAGGCTGACAGCGCCCAGGCATCAACCCCCGCCGCGCTGCAGGTACAGGTCAAACCGCTCCATGAAGGAAAGCATTGCGCTGGGAATCGTCCAGCCGGCGCGGCGGTGGTCGTAGGATGCGAACGCCTGGCGCCTGGCGCCTCGCGCCGCTGAGGGCGGCACAGGGCCTTTGGCGCCCCCAGCTGCTCGTCCTGGTGGTGACACCTCGGCAGGCCG
>JAQGNK010000043.1 GCA_028291905.1 Polaromonas sp. | reverse complement strand
GATTAGGCCGATGTCAAAGGCCAGTCGGCGGCCCGTCGCGCCCTGGAGATCGCGGCCGCCGGTGGCCACAGCGTGCTGATGGTCGGCTCGCCCGGCTCGGGCAAGTCGATGCTGGCGCAGCGCTTTGCCGGCCTGCTGCCTGCCATGACCATCGAGGAGGCGCTGGAGACCGCCGCCGTCGCCTCGCTGGGCGGGCGCTTCACGCTGGAGCAGTGGGCGGTGCGGCCGACCTGCGCGCCGCACCACACGGCCAGCGCGGTGGCGCTGGTGGGCGGCGGCTCGCCGCCGCGCCCGGGCGAGATTTCGCTGGCGCACCGGGGCGTGCTGTTCCTCGACGAGCTGCCCGAGTTCCCCAGGGCGGCGCTGGAGGCGCTGCGCGAGCCGCTCGAATCGGGCCACATCACGATCTCCCGCGCCGCCCAGCGGGCCGATTTTCCGGCGCGCTTCCAGCTCATCGCCGCGATGAACCCCTGCCCCTGCGGCTACCAGGGCTCCAGCCTGCGCGCCTGCCGCTGCTCGCCCGAGCAGGTGGCGCGCTACCAGGGCAAGCTCAGCGGGCCGCTGCTCGACCGCATCGACCTGCATGTGGAAGTGGGCGCGCTGGCCGCCGACGAGCTGGTCAACACACCGCCGGGCGAGGCGACCGGCGCCATCCGAGCCCGCGTCGCGCTGGCGCGGGAGCGCGCCATGGCCCGGCAGGGCAGCGCCAACCAGGCGCTGGAAGGGCAGGCGATTGATGCGCAATGCCAGCTCGACGCCATGGCCGCGAAGTTCCTGAACACGGCGGCCACACGGCTGGGCTGGTCGGGCCGGGGCATTCACCGCTGCCTGAAGGTGGCCCGCACGATTGCCGACCTGGCCGGCGCGGACAAGGTGCAGCTGACCCATGTGGCCGAGGCGGTGCAGTACCGGCGGGCACTCAAGGCGGTGTCCTGACGCTGGCGCCGCCTGCCGCGCGGGGCGTTGAGCGTGCTACTTTTTAGATAGCTGCCCGCGCAAGCGCTGCCTGCGCTGGGGCCACTTTTGACCTGATTGGCTGTAACTACCCAGCTCGCCATGGCAGCCGACTCCGCTTTACCCTTCCCCGCTGGGGAAGGCGGGGATGTGGGCTCCCCGAATCCGTTTTCCATCAATTTCCTGGCAGCCGGAATGCCTCAAGCCAGCATGAAAACCCCACGGTTGGCGTTTGACCACCGTCAGCCCATCCCACCTTCCACCAGCGGGCGAAGGCGCCATTCGGCGAGGCTGGCCGTCGAATTTTTATATAAAACAAGCCTCTGGCCCAGCTAAAAACTGCGCAGGAAGCTATTATTTTTGTAGCAAACGCGCTGCCCGGCTGCCAACTGTTGCCCATCAGGAAATTCCGCTTTACAGGCAGTTGAGGCCTTGGCCGTCACTGATGAGTTGGTGCTTTCGGCTCATTGGCAGCTCGTCCTTGTCACCCTAAATTAGCCTGAAGATGAAAAAGGGGTAACAGCGTGAACTTCCATCAAGCAGGCGAGGTGCAGGTCTGGACTGCACGTCCGGACGAAATAGAGGAGGCGCAGTGGCCGGTGCTGAACGCATGGCTTGACAGCGCAGAGCTGTCCCGGTCCAAGCGCTTCAGGCTGCAGGCCGATAGCCGCGCCTATGTGCTGGCGCATGCCTTGCGGCGCCTGGCGGTGGCCAGGGCGCTGGCGGTGGACCCGGCGAGCGTTTCATTTTCGAGCCAGGCCAGCGGCCAGCCCGTGCTGACCGCGCCTCAAGCTCACGCTGCCAGCCTGTATTTCAGCCACTCGCACAGCCGCGATCTGGTGATGTGCGCCATCACCCAGGCTGGCCCGGTCGGGATTGACGTGGCGTGCGTGGCCGACGCAGGCAGCGCCGACCTGCACATGCTTTCGGCGTTCATGGCGCTGCCCGATGCGCCAGGCCGCCAAGCCGCGCTGGGCGGCGACCCGGCGCGCCAGTTCTTTTTTTACTGGACGGTGCTGGAAGCCTACTGGAAGGCGCGCGGCACCGGGCTGTCGTTTGCCCAGCCGCTGATTCGCTGCGAGAAAAACCGGCACGGACTGTTTGACATTTTCCTGGCCTCGGCTCACGCCTGGCAGGGCGCGCAGCAGCGCGCACTGGCCGTGCCGCTGCGGTCAACGTCCAGCACGCTCGCCACCCTGGTTCTCGGCCATCCCGGCGCCGATGCGCTCGCAGGCGCACTGGCGGTCCGTTACCACGCGCCTTCGCGCAGCGACTGGACAGAACAGGAAGACTTCTCCTGGCACCCACCCGCCAGAGCTGCCTTGCAAGCCAGCCTGCGGGCACAAGAGCAGGTCTGCGCATGAGCCGCACGCTGACCCAGGTGACCCAGGCGGCCTTCATCGGCAGCGGCAGCCTGTTGATTCAATGCGCCGAGGCGTATCTGGAGGCCGGCCATGCGGTTTGCGCGGTGGTCAGCACCCAGCGGCGCATCGTGCAGTGGGCGCAAGGCCGGGGCTTGGTGGTCTTTGCCGACGAAGCCGCCGCCGCCGCGCAGTTGCAGGGCCGCCGGTTTGATTACCTTTTCAGCATTGCCAACCCTGGCGCCTGGCCCGGCCAGCTGGTGGCCGAGGCGCAGAACATGGCCCTTCATTTTCATAATGCGCCCCTGCCCGCCTATGCCGGCTGGCATGCGCCAACCTGGGCGCTGATGGCCGAGGAGGCCAGATATGGCGTCACCTGGCAACAGATGACGCCGGCGGGTAGCGGCCGGATCGTGCGGCAGGCCT